>PMFY01000288.1 GCA_003157945.1 Acidimicrobiaceae bacterium
TCGTCGTCCACCAGTGGCTGAAGCACGCCATCCTGCTCCTCTTCAGACTGCGCTCGATGGAGACGATCGAGGCGGGTCCGTTCGAGTTCGCCGACAAGCTCCCGTTGAAGCGCGACTACGAGGCGGCCGGTGTGCGGGTGGTCCCGGGGGCGTCGGCCCGGTGGGGCTCCTACCTGGCGCCGGGGGTGATCTGCATGCCCAGCTACGTGAACATCGGTGCCCGGGTGGGCGCGGGCACCATGGTCGACACGTGGGCCACGGTGGGGTCCTGCGCGCAGATCGGTGCGCAGGTCCACCTGTCCGGTGGCGTGGGCATCGGTGGCGTCCTGGAGCCGGCGCAGGCCGCACCGGTCATCATCGAGGACGAGGTCATGATCGGCAGCCGGGCGATGATCACCCAGGGCGCCCGGGTCGGACGGGGCTCGGTGGTGGGGGAGGGTACGATCCTCAACCCGTCGATCCCGGTGATCGACGCCGAGACGGGCGACGAGCTCGGCCGTGGACACGTACCCCCGTGGTCGGTGGCCGTCCAGGCCTCGCGTCGCCGCGAGTTCCCCGGCGGCGAGTTCTACCTCCCGTGCGTGCTCGTGCTGCGGCGCCTGACCGAAGGGCAGCGGCACGACAAGGCGCAGCTCAACGACATCCTGCGCACCCACGGGGTGGCGATGTGACCGCCGCCAATCCGGACGGGCTGCTGGGCCTGGCCACGGCGCTCGTGGGCATCCCGTCCGTGAGCCATCACGAGCAGGTCATGGCCGACGCCGTGCAGTCGGCGCTCGAGCTCTGCCCGTGGCTCGACGTCGAGCGGGTGGGGGACAACGTCGTGGCCCGAACGCGGCTCGGGCGCGACCGGCGCGTCCTGCTGGCCGGTCACCTGGACACCGTCCCGCCGGTGGGCGGCAACGACGTCCCCCGACTCGAGGACTCGACGCTCTACGGGGTCGGCGCCGCGGACATGAAGGGCGGGCTCGCCGTCTTCCTCCACCTGGCCGGGAGGCTGCCCGAGCCGGCGGTGGACGTGACCTGGTGCTTCTACGCGAGCGAGGAGGTCGCCGCCGAGTTCAACGGGCTGCGCCAGCTGTGGGACGAGCGCCCCGACCTCGTCGCCGCTGACGCCGCCATCCTGGGCGAGCCCACCGGAGGTGTCGTCGAGGCCGGCTGCCAGGGAACCCTCCGGGTCCGGATCCGGCTGGCGGGGGCCCGGGCCCACACGGCCCGTCCCTACGCCGGGCGGAACGCCGTCCACCGCCTGGCCCCACTGTTGACGGCCGTGGCCGGGTACGGGGGGCGTCGTCCCGTCATCGACGGGTGCGAGTACGCCGAGCAGCTGCAGGCGGTGTCCGTCGAGGGTGGGGTGTCGGCGAACGTCGTGCCCGACGAGGCGACCGTCGTGCTCAACCACCGCTTCGCGCCCGACCATGACGGGGCGGAGGCCGAGTCGGCCATCCGGGAACTGCTCGCCCCCCACCTCGACGCGGGCGACCACTGGGAACTGGTCGACGTCGCCCCCGGCGCCCCCCCTTCGCTCGACCACCCGGTGCTGGCCGCGCTCGTCGCATCGACGGAGGCCGCGCCACGGGCCAAACTGGGTTGGACCGACGTGTCGACGTTCTGGGCCCACGGCGTTCCGGCCGCGAACTTCGGTCCGGCCGACCCGCTCCTCGCCCACACGCCGGGTGAGCACGTGAGCGGGCAGGAGCTCCTGGACGCGGCGACCGCGCTCGAGGCGCTCCTCCGGGACGGGGTCTGACGACCGGCCCGGGGACGTGCGTGGGTAGGGTCCGTCCATGACTCTCACCACGCGCCGGCTCGGTGCCAGCGGGCCCGTCGTCTCCGTCGAGGGACTGGGCTGCATGGGCATGAGCGAGTTCTACGGCCCCGGCGACGAGGCCGGGTCGATCGCCACGATCCACCGGGCGCTCGAACTCGGCGTGACGTTCCTCGACACGTCCGACATGTACGGCCCCTATGTCAACGAGGAGCTCGTCGGACGGGCGATCAGCGGTCGGCGCGACGAGGTGGTGGTGGCCACCAAGTTCGGGATCGTCCGCACCGACGATCCGGCCGTCCGGTTCGTCCGGGGGGACGCGGCGTACGTGCGCGAGGCCTGCGAGGGCTCGCTCCGCCGACTCGGCGTCGACCACATCGACCTCTACTACCAGCACCGGACCGACCCCGCCGTCCCCATCGAGGAGACCGTGGGGGCGATGGCCGACCTCGTCGCCCAAGGGAAGGTCCGGTACCTCGGGCTCTCCGAGGCCGGCCCCGACACCCTGCGTCGCGCCGTGGCGGTGCATCCCATCGCCGCGCTGCAGAGCGAATGGTCGCTGTGGAGCCGGGACATCGAGGACGCCGTGGTGCCCACCGCCCGGGAACTCGGGATCGGCGTGGTGGCCTACAGCCCGCTCGGACGCGGCTTCCTGACCGGTCAGTTCACCTCACCGGCCGATCTCCCCGACGGGGACTTCCGGAAGCACCTGCCCCGCTTCAGCGGCGACAACTTCGACCGCAACCTGGTGCTGGTCGACCGGGTCCGGGAACTGGCCGCGGCAAAGGGCTGCACGCCCGGCCAGCTGGCCCTGGCCTGGGTCCTGGCGCGGGGTGAGGACGTGGTGCCCATCCCGGGCACCAAGCGCCGCCCGTACCTGGAGGAGAACGTGGCCGCCGCCGACCTGGTGCTGGAACCGGCGGAGCTGGCGTCCATCGACGAGGTGTTCCCACCGGACCAGGAGTTCGGGGACCGCTATCCGGACATGCGCTCGATCGGGATCACGACGCCCCGGGCCTGAACCTCCGGCACCGGGAGGGGACGACCGGTACGTCCGGTCGGGGTGTGAGACGGCCCGACCGGACGTACCCGAGGTCGGGATGGTGGGGTTCGGGTGGACGTCGGCGGAACGGAACCCCGGGAGATCAGAGTCGACGCATCACCGTGACGACCTTGCCGAACACGGTCACCTCGGAGGCGTCGAAGACCATGGGGGAGAGCCGCTCGTTGGCCGGGGTGAGCACCACCTTGCCGTCGTGGGTGGAGAACGTCTTGACGGTGGCCTCCTCGTCGGGGATCCCGGCCACCACGATCTCGCCCGCCTGCGCCTCGGTCTGCTGGCGGACGACCACGAAATCGCCGTCGACGATCCCGGCGTCGACCATCGAGTCACCCTTGACGCGGAGCATGAAGAGCGTGCCGGTCCCCGTGAAGTCCTCCGGGAGCGGGTACAGCTCCTCGATGTTCTCCTGGGCCAGCACCCCGGTACCGGCGGCCACCTCGCCGACCAGCGGGACGTGCCGCAGGGGCCGGGAGTCCATGATCACCTTCGACGACGGGTCGTAGCAGACCTCGATCGCCCGGGGCTTGGTCGGGTCGCGGCGCAGGTAGCCCTCACGCTGGAGGACGGCGAGGTGGGCATGCACGGTGGAGGAGGAGGTGAGGCCCACCGACTCGCCGATCTCGCGGACCGACGGCGGGTACCCGCGATCGCGGACCGACTCGGAGATGCAGT
>PMFY01000307.1 GCA_003157945.1 Acidimicrobiaceae bacterium
GTGCCCGACTTGACCTGCCGGGTCTCCCCCGTCCCGTCGGCCCCGCCCCCGGCGGTCACGACCGAGCCGAACGCGCTGAACAGCACGTTCGACAGCGACCGGCCCATGGCCTTCGACATCATCCGCGTGAGCAGGATGCCCGAGGCGCCCACCAGGGTGCCGGCGATGATCAGCAGGTTGTTGTTCAGGGTGAAGCCCGAGGCGGCCACCGCCAGGCCGGTGAACGAGTTCAGCAGCGAGATGAGTACCGGGACGTCGGCGCCGCCGATGGGCAGGACGAAGATGACGCCGAGCACGAGCGACAGCACGGCGGTGGCGATCATGAGGGGCACGCTGTCGGTGACCACGGTGGTCACGGCGAGCGCGACGATGGCCACGCCGACGAGTCCGTTGATGACCTGCTGGCCCGGGTAGGTGATCGGCCGGCCGGTGATGAGCTCCTGGAGCTTGATGAAGGCGATGGCGCTGCCGCTGAACGAGACGCAGCCGATCAGCAGACCGAGCATCCCCTCGGTGATGGCGTAGACGGCCGGCTTCGGCGCACCCAGCGAGTGCAGGTTGGCGTCGCCCAGGAAGACGACGATGGAGATCAACGCGGCCGCACCGCCGCCCACCCCGTTGAATATGGCGACCAACTGCGGCATCGCCGTCATCTTCACCATGCGGGCCACCGGTACGGCGATGGCGGCGCCCACCACCATGGCGATGATCGCCAGGACCAGGTTGGTGGTGTGGCTCGAGAACCGGGCCACCGGGTTGAAGAAGGTGACGACCACGGCCACGATGGCGGCGGCCGCGGCGAGCATGTTGCCGTTGCGGGCGTGCTTGGGCGAGCTGAGCCCCTTGAGGGCGATGATGAAGGCCACCGCGGCGGCCAGGTAGACCGCGTCCACCCAGACCGGGGTGCCGGTGATGCGCACGCTGATGATGGTGGCGAGGGTCGTCACTTGGCACCGTCCTCGGTGTCGGCGCCCGCCCTCTTGCCCTTGGCGGCGTTGTCGCCGGGCTTGGCCTTGAACATCTCGAGCATCCGGTCGGTGACGGTGAAGCCGCCCACGATGTTGAGGGTGGCGAGCAGCACGGCGAAGAAGCCGAGGATCTGCTGTGCCGTGCCCGTGGCCGTGCCCATGATGATCATGGCGCCGACCAGGACGATGCCGTGGATGGCGTTGCTGCCGGACATGAGTGGCGTGTGCAGGATGCTCGGCACACGCGAGACGACCTCGTTGCCGACGAAGATCGCCAGGATGAAGATGGTCAGGAATTCGAGGATCCCCGTACCGCTCACGATGAAGATGTCCCCGCTCAGGAAACCCGTCATGACTCCCCCTGCTCGTTGTCGGCGCCGGCTCCGGGCGTCTCGGTCACTTCCGGTGCGGGCTCGGGAGCCGCAGGTGGCGGGAGCTCGAGTCCCAGCGCCTCGGCCGTCGCCGGATGGACGACCTTCCCGGCGCGGACCACGCACGTGCCGGCCACGATCTCGTCGTCGAAGTCCGGGGTGAGCTCGCCGTCCTTGACCACCAGTCCGAGGAAGTTGGCGATGTTGCGGGCGTACAGGAAGCTGGCGTGCGTCGGCATGGACGAGGGCGGATTCGTGAGGCCGACCACCGTGACCCCTCCGACGCGCACGTCCTCGCCCGGCTTCGACAGTTCGCAGTTGCCGCCCGAGTCGGCCGCCATGTCGACGATGACGGCGCCCTCCGACATGCCATGGACCATCGCCTCGGTCACCAGCACGGGCGCCTTGCGGCCCGGGATCTGCGCGGTGGTGATGACGACGTCGGACGCGGCCACCTCGGCGGCGAGCAGCTCCTGCTGCTTCGCCAGGTACTCGGCCGACTGCTCCTTGGCGTAGCCACCGGCACCGTCCTGGGTCTCGAGGTCGAGCTCCACGAACTTGGCACCCAGGCTCTGGACCTCCTCCTTGGCGGCGGCCCGGACGTCGTAGGCGCGCACCACGGCGCCGAGGCGACGCGCCGTGGCGATGGCCTGCAGGCCGGCCACGCCCGCGCCCATCACCAGCACCTTGGCCGGCGGGACGGTGCCCGCCGCCGTCATGAACATGGGGAAGAACTTGGCCAGGTGCTCGGCCGCCGAGAGGCCGGCCCGGTAACCGGCCACGGTGGCCTGCGACGACAGCGCGTCCATCGACTGGGCTCGGCTGATGCGGGGCAGAAGGTCGAGGCTGTAGACCGTGGCGCCCTTGGCCGCCAGCGCCTGGACCACGTCGCTGGAGGCGACCGGCTGGAGGAAGCTCATGACGGAGACGCCCTCGGGGAGCAGGGCCACCTCCTCGACCGTCAGCGGCTGCACGTGGGCGACGAAATCGGCGCCCTGGAGGGCGGCGGCGGCATCGGGGACGACGGTCGCGCCGGCCTCGGCGAACTCCTCGTCGCCGAACCGGGCACCTGCGGCGGCGCCGGCCTGCACGACCACGTCGACGCCGGTCTTGGCCAGCTTTGCCGCGACCTCGGGGACGATCGCCACGCGATCCTCCCCCGGGCGCGACTCCTTGATGACAGCGAGTTTCACGGGCATGGGTATATCAGGCAATGAGGGGGCGCAGGCCACTCCTGCCTGAAACGGGGAGCGGCGCAGCGGCGGACACGGCATCGTAGCCAGGCCCCGGAAGGCCGTCCCAGTCGACCGTCGGCCGCGTGGGCGCCCCGGACGGTCTCCGCCGGCCCCCGGTGTTCAGGTCAGACTGACGTGAACAAGCGGCGCACCCACCTCCGTCCGGTGCGGACGGTGTGGATCAGTCGACGTGCACGTGCTCGAGGTCCGGCACCGACCGCGGGGTCGGCGGGGCCTCGGAGGCGTCGGGCTCCGGCTCGAGGTCCGTGCGGAGCGAGTCCACCGGGACGGTCGTGCCGTCCGCCATCAGCAGCGTCTGGGACTCGGTCCGTGAGAACACCGGGATCTCGGGACCTGCCGCGAATGTCCGGACGTCGTCGCGCGAGATGGGGTGGGCGAAGAAGAAGCCCTGGGCGGCATCGGCGTCGAATCCGGCGGCGATGCGGACCTGGGCCGCCGTCTCGACCTGCTCGACGATGGCGGACATCCCGAGGGAGTGCGCCATGTGGATCACCGTCTCGACCACGAGTCGGTTGATGCCCTGGTTCGACTCGAGCCCGGCGACGAACGAGCCGTCGATCTTGACGGTGCTGATGGCGTGCCGCTTGAACGGCTCGAACGACGACCAGTTGGTCCCGACGTCGTCGACGGACAGTTGGACGCCCATGTCGCTGATGGCCTGCAGGTCGGCCGCGGCGGTCGGGTCCACGACGGCGTCCTCGGTGACCTCGATGTTGAGCTGGTCGCTCGGGAAGCCGGTCTGACGGAGCGCCAGGCCCACGGCCTCGGAGACCTCGCCCCGCTGGAGCTGCTCGACCGTGCAGTTGACCCCGAGCTGGATGCTGCGCGACCAGCTGCACGCCTCCTCACAGGCGGCCGCCACGATCCACCGGGTCAGCGGGCCGATGTCGCCGCTCGCCTCGGCGGCCGGAATCAGGAGGTCCGGCGAGATGCGGCCCCGCGTCGGATGGCGCCACCGGACCAGGGCCTCCATGCCGAGGAGCCGGCCCGTGGAGACGTCGACGACGGGCAGGTACTCCAGATAGGGGGTCCCCTGGAGGGTGAACGTCGGCTCCGGGTAGGTCAACATGCGACTCGTCACTCCTGGACGCTGCTCTGCCGCCCCCGGTCGGGGCGGTCCACGAAATCCGGTCCTGTGCTCATGCATCGTCCCGGATCCGCACGAACTTGAGCGCCCGGGAGCCCGACGGTGCCTGCGGATCCCCGCTCCCGGGCGGGTGGCCGGGCGCCACGCCACGCCTGGTGGCCCGGGCCGCGGGTCAGGAGGGCGCCGTGGGTCAGGAGGGCGCCGCCGCCGCGGTGAGGAACGCCGGCCACTCGCCGCCACCGTGGGCGACCAGGTTCGCCCCGCTCACGTAGGCGGCGAGGGGTGAGGCGAGGAAGAGGCAGATCCCCGCCACGTCTCCCGGGGTGCCGAACCGCCCGAGCGGCACGGTGGCGGCCACCGCCGCCATCCCGGCCGGCCCGCCGTAGTGGGATTCGGCGGACCCGGTGGCGATCAGGCCGGCGCTCAGGGCGTTGACCCGCACCTTGGGTGCCCACTCGACGGCCAGTGACTGCGTCAGGCTCACGAGCCCCGCCTTGGCGGCGCCGTAGGCCGCGGTGCCCGGCGACGGCCTCAGACCACTGACCGAGGTGATGTTGACGATCGACCCGCCCCCCTCCTGGTCCTGCATGACGGCGTTGGCCGCCTGGGCGCAGTAGAGCGGTGCCAGCAGGTTCAGGTTGACGATGGACGCGGAAAACCGCGGTGACGCCGTGGCTGCGTCGGCGTTCGGCGAGCCCCCGGCGTTGTTCACCAGCACGTCGAGCCGACCGAACCGGTCGGCGGCGGCCCGCACCACGGCCGCGGCCTGCTCGGCGTCGCGCAGGTCGGCGGCCACGAAGACGGCCCGACGCATGGTGCCGTCGGCGTCCGAGCCCACCGGGAGGTCGGGGTCGGCCACCTCGGAGCGACCGCACACGAGGACGTCGGCCCCGGCGGTGAGGAACGCGCCGGCGATGCCCCGGCCGATCCCCCGGGCCCCACCCGTGACCACGACCACCCGGCCGTGGAAGTCCAGGGGGTCGCCGTCGCTCCGGTCCGCTGCCACTGCTGCCTCCCTGTTTCCGACTGGTACTGTCCAGACCACTATTACCTGACACCGCATCAGATCGGAAACCAACGGAACGGTCGCGTTGTCGGGCGAGCCAGGACCCGTGCCCGCCGAGAGCGTGGCCGCGTCCCCGCCGTGTCCTCCGGTCCGGCCGGGCCGGGGCACGCCGCAGACCCCCGGAGCCCACCATGCCCATCACCACCCACCAGGACCGACCCGGCATCGCCGAGGTCGTCATCGACCACCCCCCGGTCAACGCGCTCGACGTCGCCGGATGGTTCGGCCTGGCCGAGGCCGTGCTGGCCGCCGGCCGCGTGCCCGACAACCGCGTCGTCATCCTGCGGGCCGAGGGCCGGGGCTTCTGCGCCGGGGTCGACATCAAGGAGATCCAGGCCGAGGGNNCCGGTCATCGCCGCCGTCCACGGCTTCTGCCTGGGCGGTGGCGTCGGCCTCGCCGGCAACGCCGACATCGTGGTGGCGTCGGACGACGCCACGTTCGGGCTCCCCGAGGTCGACCGCGGCGCCCTCGGTGCCGCCACCCACCTGTCGCGCCTCGTGCCCCAGCACCGCATGCGGTCGATGGTCTACACGGCCAAGCCGGCCACGGCCGCCGAGCTCCACCACTTCGGCTCGGTGCTGCGGGTCGTGCCCCGGGACGAACTGGTGTCGGCCGCCTACGAGGTGGCCGAGGACATCGCCGCCAAGAGCCCGACGATCCTGCGCCGGGCCAAGGAGTCCCTCAACGGCATCGACCCCGTCGACGTACGGACGAGCTACCGCCTCGAGCAGGGCTTCACCTACGAGCTGCACGTGGCCGGCGTGGCCGACGAGCAGCGCGCCGCGTTCGTCGAGAAGCGCGACGCCGACACGACCCGATGACCGTCGACCGTCGACCACGACGGGCCACCGCCCCACAGACAGGACCGACCCATGGCTGACAAGCGCCTCACCCTCGACGAGTTCGTCGCCGGCCTCTCCTCCGGCATGACCATCGGCATCGGCGGATGGGGGTCGCGGCGCAAGCCGATGGCCGCGGTACGCGCCATCCTCCGCTCCGATGTCACCGACCTCACCGTCGTCTCCTACGGGGGCCCCGATGTCGGACTGCTGTGCGCGGCCGGCAAGGTCGCCAAGGCCGTCTACGGCTTCGTGACCCTCGACTCCATCCCGACCGACCCGCACTTCAAAGCGGCCCGGCAGTCCGGCGGCATCGAGGCCATGGAGGTCGACGAGGGGATGTTCTACCTCGGCCTGCTCGCCGCCTCGCAGCGGGTACCGTTCCTCCCCACACGCGCCGGCCTCGGCTCGGACGTGCTGACGGTGAACCCGTCGCTGCGGACCGTCCGCTCCCCCTACGACGACGCCGAGGAACTGGTCGCCATGCCGGCCCTGCGGCTCGACGCCGCCGTCGTCCACGTCAACCGGGCGGACGCGGCCGGCTCCGGTCAGATCCTCGGACCCGACCCGTTCTTCGACGAGCTCTTCCTCGGCGCCGCCGACCGGCGGTTCGTCACCGCCGAGCGGATCGTCCCGACCGACGAGCTCGCCGCCGGCGGTCCACTGCAGTCGCTGTGCATCAGCCGGCTGCTGACCGACGGCGTGATCGAGACGCCGGGCGGTGCCCACTTCACCGCCTGCGTTCCCGACTACGGACGCGACGAGGGGTTCCAGAGGGAGTACGTGGCGGCCGCCGGCGACCCCGAGGCCTGGGCCGCCTTCCGGGACCGGTTCCTGGCCGTCGACGAAGCCGACTACCAGGCGGCGACCCGCGAGGCCGCCGCCGAACGGGCCGCCGCCAAGGCCGCCAAGGAGGGCGCATGAGCGAGTCCACCCCCACCGGGGTCACCCGGGCCGAGTACTGCGCCATCGCCTGCGCCGAGGTCTTCCGCGGCGACGGCGAGGTCATGGCGAGCGCCTTCGGGACCGCCCCCGCACTGGGCGCCAGGCTGGCCCGGCTCACGTTCGCACCCGACCTCGTCCTGACCGACGGGGACGCGGCCCTCGTCGACGGCGCGCCGCCGGTCGGGGCACCGCCGGCGTCCCTCGTGCTCGAGTCCCACATGCCCTACCGGCGTGTCTTCGACGTCGTGTGGTCGGGACGGCGCAACCTGATCATGATGGCGTCGCAGATCGACCGCACCGGCAACCAGAACATCAGNNTCGACCAGCTACTGGGTGCCCAACCACTCGACCCGCTCCTTCGTCGAGCAGGTCGACGTCGTGTCCGGGGTCGGCTACGCCCGCGCCGCGGCGGCCGGTCCGTCGGCCACGAAGTTCCACGAGATCCGCTTTGTGGTGTCCAATCTGGGGGTCTTCGACTTCGCCACGCCCGATCACACCATGCAACTGGTGTCGGTCCATCCGGGCGTGACCGTCGACGAGGTCGTGGCGGCCACGGGATTCGCGCTCGTGGTCCCCGACGACGTGTCCGACACCCGGGACCCGACGCCCGAGGAGCTGGACCTGCTCCGCACCGTGCTCGATCCGCGCGGCGTGCGGGACCGCGAGGTACGGGCGTGACCCGAGCGGCGCTGCACACCCCCTTCTGCGATCTGGTCGGGGTGCGCTACCCCATCGTGCAGACCGGCATGGGCTGGGTCGCCGGCCCGCGCCTCGTGGCGGCCACGGCCGAGGCCGGCGGCCTCGGCATCCTCGCCTCGGCGACGATGACCTACGAGGAGCTCGTCACGGCGATCGGCGAGGTGCGCGCCCGGACCGACCGTCCCTTCGGCGTGAACATGCGCACCGATGTCGCCGACGTCGGTGACCGGGTGGCGCTGATGATCGACAACGGGGTGCGGGTGGCCAGCTTCGCCCAGGCCCCCAACCCGGCGCTGGTCGACCGCTGCCGCCAGGCCGGGCTCGTGGTCATGCCGACGATCGGGGCGCGTCGCCACGCGGAGAAGGTCGCCGAATGGGGCGTCGACGCGGTGATCGCCCAGGGGGGCGAGGGCGGCGGCCACACCGGCGCCGTGCCGACGTCATTGCTGATCCCGGCGGTCGTCGACGCGGTGGGCGACCGCGTCGCCGTGGTGGCGGCCGGCGGTTTCTTCGACGGTCGTGGCCTGGTGGCCGCGCTGGCCTACGGCGCATCGGCCATCGCCATGGGGACGCGCTTCCTTCTCACCCAGGAGAGCCGGGTCCCCGAAGACGTGAAGCGCCTCTACCTGCAGACCCCCGTGACCGGCACCGTGGTGTCGACCGCCGTCGACGGCGCACCCCAGCGCGTGATCCGCACCGACCTCGTCGACCACCTCGAGAAGTCGGGCTGGCTCCGGGCGCTGCCCCGGGCGCTGGCCAATGCCCACGCCTTCCGCAAGGAGACCGACACCACCCTGCTCGCCCTGGCCAAGGAAGGGGCCGCCATGAAGAAGGGCAACGACCTGTCGTGGCCGCAGGTGGTCATGGCGGCCAACGC
>PMFY01000105.1 GCA_003157945.1 Acidimicrobiaceae bacterium
TGGCCACCCGCGGCCACCTCGGCGGCCTGGCCGTGGCCGTGCCCGACGCCGTGCGTGTCCTGTCGGCGGTCGGCGTGCCCGTCGTGCTGCTCGAGACCGTGGGGGTCGGCCAGCAGGAGGTGGCCGTGGCCGCGGCCACCGATACCACGATCGTGGTGGTGAACCCGGGCTGGGGCGACGCCATCCAGGCGAACAAGGCGGGCCTCCTCGAGATCGCCGACCTGTTCGTCATCAACAAGGCCGACCGCCCCGGCGCCCGGGAGACTCGGCGTGACCTCGAGCTCATGCTCGACCTCACCCAGCTGGGCAACTGGCGGCCGCCCATCGTCGAGACGATCGCGTCGTCGGGCGAGGGGGTCGACGACCTGTGGACGGCCATCACCGACCACCGCGCCCACCTGCTGGCGTCGGGCGCGCTCGAGGCCTCGCGACGCGCCCGCCTCGCCCGGGAGTTCCACCAGATCCTGCTGGCCCGGGTCGAGGAGCACCTCGACGAGCTGCTGGGCGGCGACCGGTTCGCGCCCGTGGTGGCCGAACTGGCGGCCGGGGCCATCGACCCGTACGAGGCCGCCGACCGACTCCTCGGCGGGCTGCTGCCCGAGGCCTGAGACCGGGCGGTGGGGGAGGCCGGCCGCGTGGGATGCCGGGTCCTCCGGGGCACCGGGACCCCCCGGGGCGTCGGATAGCGTGCGCAGGTGACCGCCGTGCCCCCCCTGCCGACCGTGCCGCTCCCCTCCGCCGAGGAGGACCCGCTCTGGTTCCAGCGCGCCGTCTTCTACGAGGTCTTCATCCGGGGCTTCTTCGACGCCAACAACGACGGGGTGGGCGACATCCCCGGCCTGATCGCCAAGCTCGACTACCTCCAGTGGCTGGGCGTCGACTGCCTGTGGCTCCTGCCGTTCTACCCCTCGCCGCTGCGGGACGGCGGCTACGACATCAGCGACTACACCTCGGTGCACCCGGAGTCGGGCACGGTCGACGACATCCGGACGCTGCTGACCGAGGCCCACACCCGGGGCATCCGGGTCGTCGCCGACCTGGTCATCAACCACACGTCGGACGAGCACCCCTGGTTCGTCGAGTCGCGCCAGAGCCGCGACAACCCGAAGGCCGACTGGTACGTGTGGAACGACGACGACCAGCGGTGGCCCGAGGCCCGGGTCGTCTTCATCGACGTCGAGCGGTCCAACTGGTCCTACGACAGTGCCCGTGACCAGTACTACTGGCACCGGTTCTACGCCCACCAGCCGGACCTCAACTACGACAACCCCGACGTCGCCGACGCCATGCTCGAGGTGGTCCGCTTCTGGCTCGACCTCGGCCTCGACGGGTTCCGGCTCGACGCGGTGCCCTACCTCTACCAGCGCGACGGCACCGCGGGGGAGAACCTGCCGGAGACCCACGCGTTCATCAAGCGGGTGCGGGCCGAGCTCGACGCCCACTACCCGGGCCGGATCCTGCTGGCCGAGGCCAACGGCTGGCCGGCGGACGTGGCCGACTACTTCGGCGACGACGACGAGTGCCACCTGTGCTTCAACTTCCCCCTCATGCCGCGGCTGTTCCTGGCCGTCCGGCGCGAGCAGGCGTACCCCATCACCGAGATCCTGTCGCAGACCCCCGAGGCGCCCCCCGGGGCCCAGTGGGCGATCTTCCTCCGGAACCACGACGAGCTGACCCTCGAGATGGTCACCGAGGAGGAGCGCGACTTCCTCTTCGCCGAGTACGCCAAGGACCCGCGCATGAAGCGGCACATGGGGATCGGCCGGCGGCTGGCCCCCCTGCTGGACCGCGACCGCCGGCTGTCCGAGCTCCTCTTCTCCATCCTCTTCACGCTCCGGGGCAGCCCGGTGCTCTACTACGGCGACGAGGTCCAGATGGGCGACAACCTCTACCTCGGCGACCGCGACTCGGTGCGGACCCCGATGCAGTGGTCGCCCGACCGCAACGGCGGATTCAGCCGGGCCGACTTCGCCCAGCTGTACCTGCCGCCCCTGATGGACCCGATCTACGGGTTCGACGCGGTCAACGTCGAGGCCCAGNNTCGGCCAACCCGTCGGTGCTGGCCTTCGTGCGGACCGACCGCCGCGCCCCCGAGGCGGGTCGCGAGGTGACCAACCCCGTGCTCTGCGTGCACAACCTCAGCCGGATGGCCCAGCCGGCCACCGTCGACGCCGCCGAGTGGGCCGGGCGCCAGCCGGTCGAGCTGCTCGGTCGGGTGGCGTTCCCGCTGATCGGCACGGAGCCCTACGCCGTCACCCTCGGCCCCTACGGGTCGCTCAGCTTCGAGCTGGTGTAGCCGGCCCGGTGGGCCCGGGCCTAGCGTCTACGGGATGCCGGCCACCGCGCGCGATCACGGGAGTCACGACGGGAGCGCGGGGGACGCGGACTACGGGGCCATCGGGGTCTCCTACCGCCGCTACCGGCGCCCCGACCCGAGAATCGCCCGGGTGGTGACCGCCGCGCTCGGTCCGGCCCGGACCGTGTGCAACGTCGGTGCCGGGGCCGGCTCCTACGAGCCGACCGACCGGGGGGTGGTGGCCGTCGAGCCGTCGGCGACCATGCGCGTCCAACGTCCGTCGGGCGCCGCCCCGGTCCTGGCGGCCACGGCCGAGGCGCTGCCCTTCGCCACCGGCGCCTTCGAGGCGGCCATGACGACGTTCAGCGTCCACCAGTGGGCGGACCTGGCGGCCGGCCTGGCCGAGCTGCGCCGGATCAGTCGGGGACCGGTCGCCGTCCTGACCGGCGACCCCGGACGCCTCGACCGGTTCTGGCTGGCGCACTACTGCCCGGAGGTCCTCGACGTGGAGCGGCGTCGGTACCCGTCGGTCGCCGAACTCGCCGAGGGGCTGAGAGGCCACGTGCGCCACCAGGTGGTCCCGGTGCCCCTGGACTGCCTGGACGGGTTCAACGAGGCCTACTACGGACGGCCCGAGGCGTTGCTCGACCCGCTGGCCCGCCGGTCGTGCTCGGCCTGGAGCTTCGTGGAGGGCGGCGTGGTGGACCGCTTCGAAGCGCACCTGGGCGCCGACCTGGCCGACGGCACCTGGGACCGGCGGTGGGGCGACCTGCGCAGCCGGCCCGAGTTCGCCGGCTCACTCGTCCTGGTGGTGGCCGAGCCGGGCTGAGGCCGGGTGCCTCGGGTCAGCCGGTCTCGGCGACCTGCTCCGGGGCGGCCAGCTCCTCGGCGGCCTGCTCCGGGTTCACGATGTTGATGAGCACCCCGGTGCCGAGCTCGAACCCGGCGACCGTGGTCAGCTTCGGGACCACGTGGACGTGCCAGTGGTACGGCT
>PMFY01000339.1 GCA_003157945.1 Acidimicrobiaceae bacterium
CGAGCGACCGACTGATGGACCGACCGAAGGACGAGGACCCGGGGAGGGGACCAGATGACCGCAGGAGACCTGACCGCGCGGACGGTGGAGTTCGCCGGCCACGGGGGCGACACCGTCGAGGCCTACCTGGCCGTGCCGCTCGACGCCCGGCCGGCCGGCGGGGTGGTCGTCATCCACCACATGCCCGGTTGGGACGAGGCGACCAAGGAGATCACCCGGCGGTTCGCCGCCAACGGCTATCTGGCGGTGTGCCCCAACCTGTACTGCCGCGAGGCCCCGGGGGCGGCCCCCGACGACGCCGCCGCCGTGGCCCGGGCCAACGGTGGGGTACCCGACGAGCGCCTGGTCGGGGACGTGGCGGGGGCCACGGCCCACCTGCGGGCCCAGGACGGCTCGAACGGCAGGGTGGCGACCATCGGCTTCTGCTCCGGGGGGCGCCAGTCGTTCCTGGCCGCCTGCAGCCTGGACCTCGATGCCGCCGTCGACTGCTACGGCGCCTTCGTGCTGACGGCACCGCCGGACGAGTTCCCACTCCGGATCGGACCGCTCGGCGACCGGGTCGGCGACCTCGGGTGCCCGCTCCTCGGCCTGTTCGGTGCCGACGACCAGTACCCGGGGCCGGAGGAGGTCACCGAGTTCGAGCGCGTGCTGACCGCCGCCGGCAAGGAGTTCGAGTTCCACTCCTACGAGGGGGCGGGCCACGCCTTCTTCAACACCGACCGACCGAGCTTCCGACCGGACGCCGCCCGGGACGGCTGGGAGCGGATCTGGACCTTCTTCGGCCGGCACCTGTCGGACTGACCGCGCGTACCAGGAGAGGACGGACAGCCATGTGCACCTACCGGACGACGACCCTGCCGGTCGCCGGAAGCGGCAAGGGGGCCGAAGGATGGTTCCCCGTGACCGACGCCTCGGTCTACTTCGACCACCCGGTCCACGCCCCGGCCGACCACACCCTCAACGTGGACCTGCGCAACCCGTCCCGGGGGGCGTCGGCCCGTGTGGCCCTCGAGCTCGACCCCGTGTCGGCGCGGGCCCTGGCGGTGGCCATCCTGGACATGCTCGACGGCGCGCCGCCCGGGCTCATCCCCTCGTAGGGGGCGGTCCGGGCGAGGTCCGTCAGACCGGGGGAGCCTCCGGCGGCGCGGGCGGCGCGGTCGGTGGAGGAGGCGGCGGAGGTGTCGCGCCGGGCGGTGGCGGCGGCGGTGGGTAGGCCGTGCCGGGCTGGGGCGGCGGGGGAGATGTTGCGCCGGGGGAGGGCGGCGGCGGCGGGTAGGCCGTGCCGGGCTGGGGCGGCGGGGGGTAGGCCGACTGCTGCGGGTAGCCGGGCTGCTGCGGATAGCCGGCGGGCGGCGGTGGCGGCACGTAGCCGCCCTGGGTCGGATAGGCCGGGTCCGCGTAGCCGTAGCCGCCGGCCATGGCGGCCGGGCCCTTCGGGCCGAGGTAGGTGCTCTTGCCCAGCCACAGGATGAACCAGAAGATCACCGGCAGGAGGACCAGGCCGACGGTGAATCCCGCGCCGTGCCCGAAGCTCTTGGACACGTCATTGAGGATGAAGATCGAGATGACGAGGAGCGCAAGACTGCCGAGATAGGGGATCAGGGGGAGCAACAGGAACCACGCCCAGGTCTTCGGTCGCCCGGCCACGCGCAGGAGCACGATGAAGTTGTAGATGGGCACGAACGCCGCCCATGCCGGGTCCCCCTGGGGCGAGGCCTTCTGGTAGGTGCCCCACACGGGGAGCGCGAACAGGATGTAGAAGAAGATCAGGAGGAGCAGGAATACTCCGCCACCTGCGCCTGACGAGGCCGCTGTCATGAATCCCACGAGAACCTCCTGGAGGTGATGGTCCCGCGGTCGGGACGCCGGGACCATCGTTGCACCTGGTGGGCCCCGGCGGTGTGATCCGGCGGGCCGCGGGCGATCCCGGTGGGCCTGGCGCGGGACGAACCGGTGTCGCACCCCGTGAGTAAGGTCGCCACTCGTGGGCGACGCACAACCGGGAGCCGGGCTCCACCTCTACTCGGCGGGACGGGCCGACCTGTTGGTCGAGCGGCTCGCCGGGGTGCTGGCGGCGGATCCGCTGGACCCGATGGAGGCCGAGTGGCTGGCCGTGCCCTCCGACGGCATGCGGCGGTGGGTGAGCCTCGACCTCGCCCGCCACCTGGGGGCGAGCGGACCGGGTGCCGCCGACGGTGTGGCGGCCAACTTCCGACGCGCCTACCCGGGCACGCTGCGGGCCGTCGTGCTCGACGCCGCGGCCCGCCAGGACGGCGGCGCCAGCGGGCGCGCCCCGGGTGAGGACCCTTGGCGGATCGACCGGATGGTGTGGCCCCTCCTCGCCGTGTTCGACGACCTGGTGGCCGCGGGCACGCTTCCGATCTTCACCGAGCTGCCCGCCGGGGCTTCCCGGTTCACCCGTGTGCGAGCCGTCGCCGACCTGTTCGACCGCTACCACCTGCACCGACCGGAGATGGTCCGTGCGTGGGCGGACCCCGGGGGTCGGCACGGTGGGCTGGTCGACGGATCGGGCGACCCACTCGCCGCCCACGCCACCTGGCAGCCGTTCCTGTGGCGCCGCTTGCGGGACGAGATCGGCAGCCCGAGCCCGCCCGAGCGCATGGCCGAGGTCGTCGGTCGCGTGGCCCACGGCGCGCTCGACCTCGATGACGAGCTGCCCTCCCGCCTCCTACTCTTCGGGTTCACGGCGCTGCCCGGCCAGGACTTCCTGCCGCTCGTGGAGGCCGTGGCCCGGCAACGGGCCGTGCACCTGTTCCTTCTCGCGCCGCACCAATTCGACCCCACCGCCCTGCTCGCCGCCTGGCCGGCCCCGGCGGACGGGCACCCCCGCCTGCGATCGGAGGACCTGACGGCGGAGTCGGTCCGTCACCCGTTGCTGCGCTCCTGGGGGCGGCTGTCCCGCGAAGCGGCACTGCTGATCGCCGACCGGGCTGGCCCCGACGGGATCGACGTCCTGACCGGGGGAGGAGCGGAGCCGACCACACTCCTCGGGCGGCTCCAGGCGGCGATCCGCGCGGACGCCCAGGATGCGCCGTCACCCGTCGACGCGCACGACCGGTCGGTGCAGTTCCACGCCTGCTTCGGTGCAAAGCGCCAGGTCCAGGTGGTACGCGACGCCATCCTCCACCTCCTCCAGGACCGGGCGGGCGAACTCACCGAGGACGACGTGCTCGTCGTCTGTCCGGACCTCGAGCGGTTCGCCCCCCTCGTCGAGGCCGAGTTCGGCCCGGGCGGCTCGACCGGCGGGGCCACCGGTACCGGCGACGGGCCGCCGGCCCTCCGGTACCGGATCGCCGACCGGTCGCTGCGGTCCACCAACCTCGTCCTCGGCGCCACCACCGCGCTGCTGGACCTGGTCGCCGGTCGCTTCGAGTTCGCCGAGGTGCTCGACTTCCTGTCCCTGGCGCCGGTGCGGGCCCGATTCGGCCTCGACGACGACGACCTCGCCGTTCTGGCCGAGTGGGCGACGGAGACGCGTGTGCGATGGGGCCTCGATCCCGTGCACCGTTCCGGCTTCGGCGTGCCTGCGGCGGTCGGGCACAACACGTGGCAGGCCGCGCTCGACCGCCTACTGCTGGGGTCGGCGGTGTCCGACGGGGGGCTCGAGCTCACCGTCGGCGGGGTGGCCCCCTACGGCGTCGACAGCGGTGACCTCGAGGTGCTCGGTGTGTTCGCGCACGTGCTGGAGCGCCTGGCGACTCTGGCCGACCACAGCGAGCGGGGCGGTCGGACCGTCGGCGGGTGGATCGACCTCCTCCGGGCGGCCTGCCACGATCTGCTGGCCGCGCCGACCACGGCCGGCTGGCAGTTCGACGCGCTCGAACGGGTCCTCGTCGAGGTGGTGGACGACGCCGCCGCTTCGCGACGCGGCCCGGGCGTGCCCCTCGACCTACTCGACGTGCGCAGGCTCCTCGAACGTCGGCTCGACAGCGGTCCCGGTCGTCCCGACTACTTCCGCGGTGGGGTGACGGTCACGTCGATGGCCTCACTCCGGTGGGTGCCGTTCCGGGTGGTCTGCGTGCTCGGACTGGACCAGGACTCGCCGGGCGCCACGGCGCCGGACGCCTCCGACCTCGTCGCCGACTCGCCCCAGGTCGGCGACCCGGACCCGCGGTCCGAGGGCCGCCAGTGGCTGCTCGAGGCCGTGCTCGCCGCCGGCGACCACCTGGTGGTGGTACGTGACGGGCGCGACGTCCGCTCCAATCACGAGGTGCCCCCCGCCGTGCCGGTCGCTGAGCTCCACGACGCCGTCGTGGCGCTCGTGGGGGAGCGCCGGACGATCGAGGTGGTCCACCCGAGGCACCCCTTCGACGAGGAGTGCCTCCTGCCCGGCCGACTCGTCCCCGGGCGTCCGTGGAGCTTCTCGGAACGGGACCGTCGCGCGGCGGAGCGGCGCCGACACCGGCCGACCCGGCGCGAGTCCTTCCTCGACGAGCGGCTCGATCCGGTGGACCAGCCCGTCGTCGAGCTCGACGCCCTCCACGCGTTCCTGCGCGACCCGGTGGCCACCTTCCTGCGCCAGTCCCTCGAGGCGACGCTCCCCCGGGCCGCGGAGCAGGTCGACGCCGTCCTGCCCGTCGAGCCGAACGGCCTGGAGAAGCACCAGATCGGGCAGAACCTCCTCGACGCCCGGCTGCAGGGCGCGTCGGTCGATCGGTGGCGGCTCGTGGAGCGGGCGAAGGGGGCGCTGCCCCCCGGCGTCCTGGAGGACCGGTTGTTCGACGACGTCTCCGGCGAGGTCGAGGGTCTCGTGGCGGCGGCCGTGGAGCGCGGCGTGCGGCCCGGTGACCCGGAGGTCACCGAGATCGACGTCGTCCTCGGTGACGGCACCCGAATCGTCGGCACGGTCCCACTGAGCCTCGAGGGTCCCGGCCCGGGCCCCGGCCGCGTCCGGTTCACCCGGCCGAAGGAGGTCGACCGGCTGGCGGCCTGGCTCGACCTGATGGTGCTGGTGGCAACCGATCCGGACACTCCCTGGCGTTCGGTCGTGGTGACCCGGCCGAAGAGTGGTTCGAAGACGGTCACCGTGATCGAGCTGCGCCCGGTCGCCGGGGACGATCCCGGGAGCACGGCATGTGCCGCGCTCGCCCGCGTCGTCGGCCTCTACCGGTCGGGCCTGCGTGAGCCGCTGCCGCTCTTCCCCTCCTACTCGTCGGTCGTGCTGCAGGGGAAGGGTGCGGATGGGGAGTGGCGGAACCACGACGGCCGCGGCGACGGCACCGCGCCGGCGGTCCGGCTCGTCTTCGGTGACGTCGAGCCGGACGAGATCGACGCGCTGTCGCCGGAGCCGCACGACCCAGCGGGACCGGGCAACCGGGTCGAGCGGTACGCACGCCATCTGTGGGGGGAAGTCGGACGCACCGCGGAGACCGTGCCGTGACCGACCAGCTCCCCTTCGACGTCTACGGCAAGCTGCCCTCCGGGCAGGTGGTGATCGAGGCCAGCGCCGGCACCGGCAAGACCTTCACCCTGTCCACGCTGGCCACGCGGTTCCTGGCCGAGCGCGACCTCGCTCCCTCCGAGCTGCTGATCGTCACCTTCACCCGGGCCGCCACCGCGGAGCTCCGGTCGCGGATCCGTGGCCAGATGGCGACGACGGCGGAGGCGCTGGCCGGGGGCCCGGTGCCGCCGGGCGTGGCGGACCTCACGGCCCTCCTCGAGGAGGTGGGCGGTGACGACTGCCGGCGCCGGCTCGAGCGCGCCGTGTCGGAGTTCGACTCGGTGGCGATCTCGACCATGCACAGCTTCGCCGCCCAGGTCCGGAGCACCCTCGGGATCTCGACGGCCGTCGACCCGGACGCCCGCCTCACCTCGGACGTGTCCGAGACGGTGCGCCACGCCTGTGCCGACGCGCTGGCGACCGCCGCCTCCACGGGTGCGCCGGTCGGTGAGCTGCCGTCGTTGGCGAACCTGGTCAAGGCCACCGAGCGGTACCTCCGCGACCCGGACATGGACCTCGAACCGGCACCGGAGCGGGACGGCGCCGACCCGGCGCAGGTCCGGCTGCGCGGCCTGGTACTCGCCGCGGAGGCGAACCTCCTCGACCGGCGACTGGCCGCCGGGACGATGGGATTCGACGACGTCCTCGGTGAGCTGCGCAACGCGCTGACGGACCCGTCGTCGGCGTCGGTGGTGGCCGCGCTCCGCCGCAGGTACTCCGTGGTGCTGATCGACGAGTTCCAGGACACCGACCCGGTGCAGTGGGAGATCTTCTCGACCCTCTTCGGCGGGCGGGACGGCACCCACGCCCTGGTCCTGGTCGGTGACCCGAAGCAGGCCATCTACCGGTTCCGGGGCGCCGACATCTCGGTCTACCTCGAGGCCGTCAGGGCCACGCCGGCCACCGGTCGGTTCACGCTCGACCGGAACTGGCGGTCCGACGGCGCGGCCATCGAGGCCATGGGTCGGTTCTTCGGCGGCGCGACCTTCGGTGACGACGCCATCGGGTTCGTGCCCGTGCGCGCCTCGGACGAACACGAGCCCCAGCGCATGCGCGGCCCCGACCGGTCGTCCCTGTCGGGCCTCGCCGTCCGTGTGGCGGTGGGGGACCTGCTGCCACGGTCGGGCACCCTCCCCATCACGCCGCTGGCGGCCCGGATCGTCCACCGCGACATGGTCGCCCACGTGCGCAGCCTCCTCGACGGGGCGAAGGTCCCCGATCCGGACGCGCCGGGCGGCGAGCGTGCGCTCCGGCCGCGCGACATCGCCGTGCTGGTGACGTCGGGCGGCCATGCCCGAAGCGCCCAGAACGCCCTCCGCCTCCAGGGCGTCCCGGCCGTCGTCTCGGGGGCGGGGAGCGTGCTCTCGTCGTGGGCCACCGACCAGGTCCGGTTGCTGCTGGCCGCCATGGAACGACCCGCCGACCTGCGTCGCGTGCGCGCCTATGCGCTGTCCTGGTTCGAGTCGTGGTCACCCCGCAGGGTCGCGTCCTCCGCCGACGACGACCTCGCCGAACTGCAACGGAAGCTGGCGGACTGGTCGGGCCGCCTTGCCGACGAGCCGGTGGCCGAGGTGCTCGCCGCCGTGTGGGCCGACACTGACGTCGTGGCCCGGGTACTCGGTCGGTTCGACGGCGACAGGAACGTCACCGACCTCGACCACCTGGCCGAGCTGCTCCACGACAACTCCCCCCAGGGAAGATCAGGGGTGCCGGGGCTCCTCGCCTTCCTGGACGACCCCCCGGAGTCCCAGGCGGACCTCGAGACCGATGGCGACGTGGTGGCCCGACGGATCGAGTCGCAGGCCGAGGCCGTGCAGATCATGACCATCTGGAAGGCCAAGGGGCTCCAGTTCCCGGTGGTCTGCCTGCCCATGCTGTGGCGGCCCGGGAAGAACCCGGAAGACGTCGTGTACACCGATCCGGAGACGGGCCGTCGGACCATGGACCTGGCCAAGGGGACGAGCTGGCCCGATCCCACCACGGCGGGCGCCCGCAAGGTCCTGGCCCGGGAGGAGGAGGCATCGGAGAGCCTGCGCCTCGTCTACGTCGCCCTCACCCGTGCCCAACACCACACCGCCGTCTGGTGGGCCAACGCCAGGGGAAGCAAGAGCCGGGCCATCAGCCGGTTCCTGTTCGCCCGCCGCCCCGGGGGCGGGACGCTCGACCCGGACATGTTCGCCTCGGGGTCCTGCACGATCCCGGCCGAGTCCGACATCCCGGCGAGCCTGGCCGAGTTGGCCGAGGGGACCGGTGGGTCCGTCACGGTGACGGTCGTACCCGAGCCCGTGCGCGCCGCACCGTGGCGGCCGCCGGATCGGCAGACCGGGGATCAGCCGCTCGTGGTCGCCACCCTCTCCGTGGTCCCGGACCGCTCGATGCACCGCTGGTCGTTCTCGGCGATCACGGCGACCGCCGAGGACGTCCTCGGCGATCCCTACGACGTGACCGGGGCGGACCGCGGCGCGGACGACGAGACCGCCGACGCGGACACCGGGGTCGGGATCGGGGAGCCGGCGGACGGTGCGGACGGTGCGGACGCCGGGACGTTGACGGGGCTGCGGGCCGGCACCGAATTCGGCACGTTCGTGCACTCGGTGCTCGAGCGGACCGACTTCACGTCCCCCGACCTGACGGGCGCCCTCGAGGTCGCGGTCGACGAGGTGTTCCGACGGACCGGGACCTCCCCGTCGGTGCTGGCCCCCGACGACGTCGACGGTCGGGAGCTGCTGGTGGCCGGACTCGCCGACGCCGTCCGGACTCCGCTCGGGCCGCTGTTCGACGACTCCAGCCTGGGCGCCCTCGACCGACACGACCGCCTGGACGAGCTCGCCTTCGAGCTGCGGGTGGGGCAGGCGGGGCGTCGCCCCGAGGTCCGGGAGCTGGGCGACGTGGTGCTGCGCCACCTGCCCGAGGGCCATCCGCTCCGGGCCTGGGCGGCGGCGCTGGCCGGCGGCTCGCTCGACGTCCGGCTCGCCGGCCACCTCACCGGCTCCATCGACCTCGTGGCCCGGCGCCGCACCGCGGACGGCCCCGACCGGTTCGTCGTGGCGGACTACAAGTCGAACCGGCTCACACCGCCGGGGGCCGAGCCGGCCCCGTCGGACTACGCACGGGCCCCCCTGGCCGGCGCCATGGGCGAGCACCACTACCCGCTCCAAGCGCTCCTGTACGGTGTCGCCCTCCACCGTTACCTCCGGTCCCGGTGCCGCCCGGGCACCGCACCCCCCGAGGTGGCGGGGGCGGCCTATCTGTTCGTCCGCGGGATGACCGGCCCCGGGGTCGGCCGCGACGGTCCGGACCCCCACGGGGTCTTCACCTGGGAGTTCGCCCCGGGCCTCCTGGACGAGGCCAGTGCGGTCCTCGACGGCGCACCGATCGGAGCGGCGCGATGACGGTCGTGGCCGGGCGTCCGGCGGGGTGGTCCACGGAGGCGGCGGACGCCGTACTCGCCCCCTGGGTCGACGCGGGGGTGCTGGGCGACCTCGAGGTGCACCTGGTGTCCGCCGTGCTCCGCCTCGCACCCGATCGACCCGACGCCGCCGTCCTGCTCGCCCTGGCGCTGGCGGCGAGGGCCACGCGCCTCGGCCACGTCTGCCTGGACCTCGCAGCGGCCCACGACCAGCTCGTCGCCGCCCAGGTCGACGCCGGGCGGGCGTCCGGTCTGGGCCTGCCCGATCCCGGGGCCTGGCGCGCTCAGCTGGCCGGATCCTCCGTGGTGACCGATGCCGGGGCGGGCCCGCCGCCGGACGGGGACGACCCGCTCCGGCCGCTCGTGCTCGACGGCGATCGCGTCTACCTGCAGCGATTCTGGAGCTTCGAGGTGGCCGTCGCCGGCGACGTGCGTCGGCGGGCCGACGGGAGCACCGCCGTAGGCCCTACCGACCCGGGTGAGCCCGCGGTCGTCCGACGGGGCCTTACCGAAGTGTTCGGCGGCGTGCTGCTCGACGAGAACGGCGCGGTCGACCTCCAGTTCGTGGCGGCGGAGCGCGCCCTCACCCGTCCGCTGTCGGTGATCGCCGGAGGTCCCGGTACGGGCAAGACGCACACCGTCGCCCGGATCCTGGCCGCCGCCCTCCAGATGGCCGACGAGCGCGGCGCCTCGCTCCAGGTGGCGCTCGCCGCCCCCACCGGCAAGGCCGCCGCCCGGATGGCCGAGGCGGTGGAGGAGCAGGTGGTCGCCCTCGACGCGGCCGGCCGCCTGGGTCCCGGGGTGGCCGACCGCATGCGCGCCATCACCCCGTCCACGGTCCACAGCCTGCTGCAGTACCGGACGCGGACGTCGTTCCGCCATGACCGCACGGATCCGCTCGTGTACGACCTCGTGGTGGTCGACGAGACGTCGATGGTTTCGCTGCCGTTGCTGGCCCGCCTCCTCGACGCCGTGCGTCCGGCGGCACGCGTGGTCCTGGTGGGCGACCCGTTCCAGCTCGCCAGCATCGAGGCCGGCACCGTCATGGGGGACCTGGTCGGTCCGTTCCACGAGGACGGGAGCACTGCCGCCGGCCCGTTGGCGGGCGCCGTCACCGAGCTGCGGCGCGGCCACCGGTTCGACGCCGGTTCGGCCACCGCCGAGCTGGCCCTGGCCGTCCGGGACGGCGACGTCGACGCGGTGCTCGACCGGTTGGCCGCCGGGGACCCGACGGTGCACTGGGTGCGGCCGGATGACGGCCCCGGGCTGGCGGCGCTCCAAGTGCTGGTGTGCGGGGCGGCCGGTGAGGTGGTGGAGGCGGCCCTGGCCGGAGCGGGGGCCGCGGCGCTGGAGGCGGCCGGCCGTATCAAGGTGCTGGCCGCCGTCCGCCGTGGGCCGCTCGGGCTCGACGAGTGGACCGGGCGGATCGCCGGGACGGTGCACGGTCTCGTGCCGGCGGCCCTGGCCGGAGGTCGTCCCCGGGTCGGGACACCGGTCCTCGTGACCCACAACGACCGGGTCAACGACCTGGCCAACGGCGACGTCGGCGTGGTGGTCCACGGCGACGGGGTCCGTTGGGTGGCCATGTCCGGCCCGGGCGGGCTCCGTCTGCTGGCGCCGGCCCGACTGGGGGAGTGGGAGCCGTGGTGGGCCATGACGATCCACAAGAGCCAGGGATCGGAGTTCGCGCACGCCGTGGTGTCGCTGCCGACCGTCGACTCGCCGGTCCTGACCCGCGAGCTGCTCTACACCGCCATCACCCGGGCCAAGCCGGAGGTCACCGTGGTGGCCTCCGAGGAGATCCTCCGGCTCGCCGTCACCCGGCCGGTGGCCCGGGCCTCAGGCCTGGGTGACCGCCTGTGGGGGACCCCTGACGGCGTGCCCGGCCCCGGCGTCGCTCAGTCCCGTCGGCGCAACGCGTAGTAGGCCTTCACCGAGGTGTCGGTCGCGGGCAGCCCGTCCTCGTCCACCTCCTCGAGGAGCTCGAAGCGGTCGGCCACGAGGGCCCGGACCTGTCCGAGGGGGAGGGCGAGCTCCCCGATGCGCTCGTGGTGCAGCTCGTAGCGTGTGCCGTCCACCTGCTCGAAGATGCGGATGTCCCAGTCGGTCACGCCGAGCCCGGCCGGGTCGAGGGCGAAGGTGACGTCGATGACGGCCATTCCGCCCCCGTAGTCGTAGACCCACGGCGGCTCCTCGCCCAGCCGGTGGAGCTCACCCACGGTGTTGACGTCGAACACGAACAGCCCGCCGTCGGTCAGGTGGCGGTGGACGCAGGTGAGCAGCGACGCCCACGACGCCACGTCGAGCAGGTGGTTGATCGAGTCGAACACGCACGCCACCACGTCGAACCGCCGCCCCAGGTCGAAGTCGGCCATGTCGCCCTCGATCAGGCGGGCCCCCGGCACCTTGGCGGCGGCGATGGCCAACATCTCCGGCGAGCGGTCGAGCCCGGTCAGGGTGGCCGTGGTCTCCAGCCGGGCGAGGATCGACCCGGTGCCGCACCCGAGCTCGAGCAGGGTCGCCGGCCGCGGACGGTACCGGTCGATGGCGGCGTCCACCCGGGCGGCCCGGGGCGCGGGGTCGTCCATGACGACGTCGTAGAAGGCGGCGAACCGCTCGTAGGCGACCATGGTCCACCGTGCCACACGGACGGCCGACCGGCCGACGGTGCCCGACCTCCCCGATCCGCGGTCGCCTAGGGTCGCCCCATGGACGAGCACGCATCCGCCATCGACACCGCCGCCGCCATCCGCGCCAAGGAGGTCAGCCCCCTCGAGGTCCTCGAGGCCACCCTGGCCCGGATCGACGCGCGCAATCCCGCCCTCAACGCCGTCATCTGGCGCGACGACGACGCGGCCCGGGCCGAGGCGACCGCCCTGGGCGACCGGATCGCCCGGGGCGACACCGGGCTCCCGCCCTTCGCCGGGGTGCCGCTGCCGATCAAGGACCTCCTGCCGGTGGCCGGCCAGCCCGTCACCTACGGCTGCGCCGGTGCCCCGGACACCCCCGCCACGGAGTCCGAGCTGGTGGCCCAGGCGTTCGTGGACGCCGGGTTCATCCTCTGCGGACGCACCAACTCCCCCGAGTTCGGCTCGGTGAGCATCACCGAGAACACCCGGTTCGGCGCCACCCGCAATCCGTGGGACCCGGGATACACGCCGGGCGGGTCGAGCGGTGGGGCGGCCTCGGCCGTGGCCGCCGGCATGTTCCCGGCGGCCAACGCCAGCGACGGCGGCGGCTCGATCCGGATCCCGGCGTCGTGCTGCGGCCTGGTCGGGCACAAGCCGAGCCGCGGCCGGGTGGCCGACCGCGTGCCGGGCTGGTCCGGCCTGTCGGTGGAGGGCGTCGTCACCCGCACGGTGGCCGACTCGGCAGCCATCCTCGAGGTCATCAGCGCCCCGGACCCGCTGGCCTGGTGGAGCCCGCCCCCCAAGGACCGGCCGTTCACCGAGGAGGTGGGCGCCGACCCGGGACGGCTCCGCATCGCCGTCAACACCATCTCCGCCCTCGGGGTCGAGGTGGCACCCGCCTGCCTGGCCGCCGTGGAACACGCGGTGACCCTGCTCGAGTCGCTCGGCCACCAGGTCACCCGGCTGGGGTCCGACCTCTTCGAACCCGCCGATCTGGCCCACTTCCTCAACCTCATGAACTCGGGGTTCGGCGCCCACCTGGACATCGACCCCGAGGACATGGAGCCCCACAACCGCGTCTCGTTCGCCGGCGGACGGGCGCTCGACAGCCTGGAGTTCGCCCGCTCGCTGGCGGCACTCCAACTGCAGACGCGTGGACTGCTGGCGCGGTTCAACGACGAGTTCGACCTCCTGGTGACCCCGACGATGGCCATCGAGCCACCGCCGGTGGGCCTGCTCGCGCAGGTGCACGCCCAGCCCGACTTCCCGCCGATGGAGGTCGTGTCGATGGCCGCGTTCACCGCGCTGTTCAACATCACCGGCCAGCCGGCGGTGAGCCTGCCGCTCCACGTCTCGGCGTCCGGGCTGCCGATCGGCGTCCAGATCGTGGCCGGCGCCTTCCGCGACGCCCAGCTGATCCGGGTGGCGTCCCAGCTCGAGGCGGCCGACCCCTGGATCGACCGGTACCCGATCCCGGGCTGACCCGCGGGTCCCCCGGCCCGGAACCCCTCCCGGGGCCGGGCGGAACGGTGCGGGAGCCCGTTTCGTGGCTATCTTGAGCAGCATCCGCGACAAGGAGGCACCCCGATGGCCATCGACGAGACCGTCCACCAGCACAAGTACCTGCTGGAGGAGAGCGAGATGCCCACGGCCTGGTACAACATCGTGCCCGACCTGCCGTCACCGCCCCCGCCGGCGCTCCATCCGGGCACGCTCGAGCCGGCGGGGCCGGACGACTTCGCCCCGCTGTTCCCGATGGACCTCATCCTCCAGGAGGTGAGCCAGGACCGGTACATCGACATCCCCGGAGCGGTGCTCGACGTGTACCGGCAGTGGCGGCCCAGCCCGCTGTTCCGGGCCCACCGCCTGGAGCAGGCCCTCGGGACCCCGGCCCGGATCTACTACAAGTACGAGGGCGTCTCGCCGGCCGGCTCCCACAAGCCCAACACGGCGGTGCCGCAGGCGTACTACAACGCCAAGGCGGGTATCCGGCGCCTCACCACCGAGACGGGCGCCGGCCAGTGGGGGACCGCCCTGGCGTTCGCCTGCGCGCTCTTCGGCCTCGAGTGCGAGATCTGGCAGGTGGGCGCCAGCTTCGACCAGAAGCCCTACCGCCGGCTCATGATGGAGGCCTTCGGTGGCAAGGTCCACCGCTCACCGAGCGAGCTGACGGCCGCCGGACGGGCCGTCCTGGCGGCCGATCCCGACAGTCCGGGGTCGCTCGGCATCGCCATCAGCGAGGCCGTCGAAGTGGCCGCGCCGGATCCCGAGACCCGGTACGCGCTCGGCAGCGTGCTCAACCACGTGCTGATGCACCAGACCATCATCGGTGAGGAGGCCCTGCTGCAGCTGGCCAAGGCCGGCGAGTCGGCGCCCGACGTGCTCGTCGGCTGCACCGGCGGCGGCTCCAACTTCGGCGGCCTGGCCTTCCCCTTCCTCCGCGAAAAGCTGGCCGGGAAGATGGACCCCGTCATCCGGGCGGTGGAGCCGGCCTCGTGTCCGTCCCTGACCCGTGGCGTCTACGCCTACGACTTCGGCGACACCGCCGGCATGACCCCGCTGATGAAGATGCACACGCTGGGGCACGACTTCATCCCCGACC
>PMFY01000082.1 GCA_003157945.1 Acidimicrobiaceae bacterium
CCTGCACGATGCCGGCGGGATTGGCGAACCGCTCGTCGGCCCGCATCCGCCACACCGTCCGACCCGGTACCGCCTTGTCGACGCACGTCATACCGAGGGTGAGTTCGCAGTTGGGGGGCACCTGGATGCGCGGGTCGGCCACGGCGTGACGATACCCGCGGCGGCCGGACCGTCCACGGAGCGGCGATACTGGGGACATGGCCATCGACGCGCACGACGGCCCGGCACCGGTCCTGCTGGTGGGCGAGGCCACCGAGGACTGGGGCGGGGACGCCCGCTACCACGAGTACTCGACCGCGGCCGACCCCGTCGGCTCCGGCGCCATCAGCCCGGTGCCGGTGGCGAGCTTCTCCCCGGCGCTCCACGAGGCACCCGGGACCCGGCTCGTGCCGCTCGACCTGTCAGCGGCGCTGGGCGTGCCCTACCCGGCCACCGGCCCCGCGCTCCTGGCGGCGTTCGTGGTGCTCGAGCCGGAGGAGTCGCTCACCACCTCGCCCGACGCCACCAGCGAGCTGTACCACGTGCTGTCGGGCTCCGGCCGGACGGAGTTCGAGGCCGCGGCCACGAGCGGCCGGACCGGCGGCGGCACCATCGCCTGGGGCCGCGGTGACTTCATCGTCCTGCCGGCGGGCTGCACCAGCCGCCACACCGCCGGCGCGGCACGCGCCCTCCTCTACCGGGTCACCGATGCCCCGCTGCTCGCCTACCTGGGCGTGGCCCCCGGCGCGGCCCGGTTCGCCCCCACCCGCTACGACGGCGCCACCGCCCGGGCGCGGCTGGCCGAGGTCGAGGCCCATCCCGACGCCGCCTCGCGCAACCGGGTCAGCATCCTGCTGGGCAATGCCGCCCATCCCCGGACCATGACGGTCACCCACACCCTCTGGGCCATGCTCGGGGTGCTGCCCGCCGACCGGGTGCAGCGCCCCCACCGGCACCAGAGCGTGGCACTCGACCTCATCACCGAGTGCGCCCCGGGGTGCTACACGCTGGTGGGTCACGAGGTCGACGGACACGGCCGGATCGTCGACCCGGTCCGGGTCGAGTGGGAGAGCGCCGGCGCCTTCGTCACCCCGCCCGGCCTCTGGCACAGCCATCACAACGAGTCGGGCCGGCCCGCCCGACTCGTCCCGATCCAGGACGCCGGCCTGCACACCTACCTGCGCTCTCTCGACATCCGGTTCGCACCGTCGGACACGTGAGCCCCGCGGCGTTCGCCAGCGCCCTCTCCCGCCATCCCGTCACCAGCCAGGCCGTCGGCGAGGTCGTCGGGGCCGTCCTCGAGGAGGTCGGTGAGCGGCCGGACCTGGTGGTCGTGACCGTCACGCGGCCCCATGCCGGCGCACTCGAGGACGTCGTGGGCGTCATCGACGCCCTCCTCCACCCGCTGGGCCTGATCGGCTGCGCAGCCGAGTCCGTCGTCGGGCGGGGCGCCGAGGTCGAGGAGCTGCCCGGCATCAGCCTCTGGGCCGGCCAGGTCGGCCCGCTGCGCACCGCACGGCTGTCGGCGGCACGTCGACCCGACGACTCGTGGAGCCTCCACGGCTGGCCCGACGACACCGGCTTCGCCCCGTCGGCCGCCCTGGTGCTGGCCGACCCGTTCACGTTCCCCGCCGGCGACCTGTGTGCCGCGCTGGCCGACACCCACCCCGGCCTGCCGGTCATCGGCGGCTACTCGTCCGGGGCCGCGGGCGCGGGAGGCACCCGACTGGCCCTCGACGGCGGGGTCGTGACCGACGGCGCCGTGGCCGTCCTGCTCGGGCCGGCGACCGAGGTCGTGCCGGTGGTGTCCCAGGGCTGCCGTCCCTTCGGCCGGATGCTGACCGTCACCCGGGTGGAGCGGAACCTGGTGCTGGAGATCGCCGGGCGCCCGGCCATGGAGTGCATGGTCGACGAGATCGCCGAGCACCTCGGGCGGGCCGACATCGCCGGCATCGAGGGCAACGGTCTCCTGCTCGGCCGCTGCGTGGACGATGCCGTGCTCGAACCGGGCCCCCGCGACCTCCTGTTCCGTCCGCTCCTCGGCGTGGAGCGGTCCACGGGCGCGCTGTCGGTGGAGGACCGTGTGCCGCTCGGGCACACCGTGCAGTTCGCCGTGCGCGACGCCGGTACGGCGGCCGTCGACCTCACCACCTCGCTCGCCCGCCGTCGGGCGGACGCCGCGCTGCTCTTCACCTGCAACGGACGGGGCACGCGCCTGTTCGACGACGCCCACCACGACGCCCGGGCCCTCGGCGGCGCGTTGGGTCCCGTCCCCCTCGGGGGGATGTTCGCGGCCGGTGAGTTCGGGCCCGTGGGCGGGGTCAACTTCGTCCACACCTTCGCGGCGTCGGCGCTGCTGTTCCGGGAGCGCAACGGCCCGTTGACGGTTGCCCCTCCCCTGATGCACGACCGGTAGGGTTTGGCCGATGCCCACGCCACCCCCCTCCCCCCTCGTCCCGGTACCGTCACCCGAGCGGGAACAGCTCGGTGTCGACGTCATCCGGGGCCTCGCCATCGACGCCCCCCGGGCGGCCAAGGCCGGCCACCCGGGCACGGCGATGGCCCTCGCCCCCCTGGCCCACGTGCTCTTCACCCGGATCCTGCGCCACGATCCGTCGGGGCCCGACTGGCCGGACCGGGACCGCTTCATCCTGTCGAACGGCCACGCGTCGATCCTGCTCTACTCGATGCTCTACCTGACCGGCTACGGGCTGACCCTCGAGGACCTCGCCGGGTTCCGCAGCTGGGGCAGCCGGACCCCGGGGCACCCCGAGGTCCACCACACCACGGGCGTCGAGGTCACCACCGGTCCTCTCGGCCAGGGCGTGGCCAACGGTGTCGGCATGGGCGTGGCCGAGCGGTGGCTGCGCACCCACTTCTCCCCGGAACTGGTCGACCACCACACCTACGTCATCGCCGGGGACGGCTGCCTCGAGGAGGGCATCTCCCACGAGGCGGCATCCCTGGCCGGACACCTCGGCCTCGGTCGCCTGGTCTACGTGTACGACGACAACCACATCAGCATCGACGGACCGACGGAGCTGGCCCTGGACGACGACGCCGCCGAGCGGTTCGCGGCCTACGGCTGGTCGGTCGACGACATCGGCGACGTGGCCAACGACCTCGACGTGCTCGAGGCCGCCCTGCTCCGGGCCCGGGCCGAGGAGGACCGCCCGTCGCTCATCATCCTGCGGAGCCACATCGGCTACCCGTCGCCGCACCTCACGGACTCCGCCAAGGCCCACGGCGACCCCTTCTCCGACGAGGAGGCCCGGCTCACCAAGGAGATCCTCGGCCTCCCCGCCGACACGACCTTCTGGGTGCCCGACGAGGTGCTGGCCATGTACCGCGCCACCATCCCGCGTGGCCAGGCCATGCGGGCCGAGTGGGAGGCCCGGCTCGCGGCCTGGGACGGCGACCGGGCACGGTTCGATGCGGCCCTGGCCGGCCACGGGCTGCCCGGCTGGGAGGCGAACCTCCCGACCTTCACCCCCGGGGACGGGCCGATGGCCACCCGCAAGGCCATCAAGGCCTGCCTGGACGCCACCGCCGACCAGCTGCCCGGGCTCCTGCCGGGCAGCGCCGACCTGACCGGCAACACCGGCATGGCCCTGGCCGGGGCCACCGCCCAGTCGGTCCAGGACCCCGGCGGCAGCCTGCTCCACTACGGCATCCGCGAGCACGCCATGGGGGCCGTCATGACGGGCATGGCCATGCACGGCGGGATCCTGCCCGTCGGGGGCACCTTCTTCGTGTTCTCGGACTACATGCGCGGCGCCGTCCGGGTGGCGGCCCTGTCCGAGGCCCANNCAGCTGGCCGCCGTGCGGGCCATGCCCGGGCTGCGGGTCATCCGCCCGGCCGACGCCAACGAGACCGCCCAGGCGTGGCGGATCGCCGTGGACAGCGACGGGCCCACGGCGCTGATCCTGACCCGCCAGGACCTCCCCGTGCTCGCCGAGACGGTGGAACGGGCCGCCGGGGGCGTGGCCCGGGGCGCCTACGTGCTGTCCGACCCGGGCGACGGCGCGGCCCAGGTCGTGCTGATCGGCACCGGGAGCGAGGTCGCCCTCTGCCTCGACGCCGCCCGGCTGCTGGCCGAGGCCGGCACCCGCGCCCGGGTCGTCTCGCTCCCGTCGTGGGAGTTGTTCGCCCTCCAGGACGACAGCTACCGGGACGAGGTCCTCCCCCCCGGCGTGCCCACCCTGTCGGTGGAGGCGGCCAGCACCTTCGGATGGGAGCGGTACGCCGACGCCTCACTGGGTATCGACCACTTCGGCGCCTCGGCCCCGGGTGAGGTCGTGCTGCGGGAGTTCGGCTTCGACCCCGTCCACGTCGCCGCCCTGGCGACCGACCTGCTCACCCGGGGCGACTAGACCGGACGACGCAGGCGACGACACACCGGGTGCCCGACGGGCGCACCGCCACAGGACCTCGAGAGGACTTCCGATGACGACACTCAACGACCTTTACGACGTGGGTGGCCAGAGCCCCTGGCTCGACAACCTCCGGCGCGACTGGCTCCAGGACGGCACCCTGGCGGGCCTGGTGGCCGACGGCATCCGCGGGGTGACCTCCAACCCGACCATCTTCGCCAAGGCCATCGCCGGGCAGGACACCTATGACGCCCAGTTCTCCTCACTGGTCGGCACCGTCCCGGTGGAGGACGCCTACTGGGACCTGGTGGT
>PMFY01000235.1 GCA_003157945.1 Acidimicrobiaceae bacterium
TCGAGCTGCGGGCCGAGCTGCGGGACATCTTCCGGACGCGGCCGGCCGCCGAGTGGATCGACTTCGGGGTCGAGAAGAACTTTCCGGTCGCTCCGGTGAACTCACCGAAGACGATCGCCGCCGACCCCCAGTTCCAGGACCGATTCCACTGGTACCCGGTCGAGCTGCTGGGTGCCGAGCAGCTGGGGTCGCCGATCAGATTCGTCGGCGAGGAGCTGCCCGTGCCCAGCCATGCCCCGACGGTGGGCCAGCACACCGACGAGATCCTCGCCGAGGTCGGCTACACCGCTGAGCACATCTCCGAGCTGCGCGAAGCGGGCGTGATCAGGTAACGCTACAGCAGGCGGCGGAGCGCCAGCAGGTCGCGCATGCTGGCCTGGACCTTGACCCGGCCGGAGAGCCACATCCGGGCGATGTTGGCGGGGGTCGCGGACAGCGAGATAACATCGTCACTGATAGCGGTCAGCCTGATGTCGGCCGGCGGCTCGTCGGGCGCCGCTTCCTTGACCGGTTCGGCCCCGTGGTCGGTGAACCTGGTTATGAACGTCAGGCCAAGATCAGTCACCTGGCAGCTCATCGAGCGCTTGCCGAAATAGCTGGCCCGGTCCTGGGGATTCATCTCCGCCAGCCGGGTCGTGAGGGTTTGCAGCGCCTCGCGGCACTCCTCGGCTGAAGCCATGTGCGCCTCGCTCTTGTCAACATCGGACGGTAGCGTTCCACGCGGAGGGTAGCGCACATGAACGAGGAATACAGAGACCAGGGTGCAGAGGATGAAAGTCAAAACCCATCGTCCGAACGGACCGTGGTTTCACCGACGCGAACAGGTGATGACCGGGTGGACGCTGCCGTTGCCGGGCTGAGCCTGCTGCCGGGTCTGCCCGCCGAGGAGCATGTCACCGTGCTCGAAGAGGTGCACGGCCGGCTCAGGGACATCCTGGGCGAGCTGAGCGAGGGCCGGTCTTGACCCGTTCCCGCGCGAGGCTCGACGCTGAGCTGGTCAGACGGGGGCTGGCCCGGTCGCGGGAGCAGGCGGGCGAGCTTGTGGCGGCCGGGCTGGTGGCGGTGGCCGGCCAGCGGGCGGGGAAGGCCGCCACTCAGGTGGCCAGGGATACCCCGATCACGGTCACCGAGTCCGGAGAACCTGAATACGTGTCGCGCGGCGGTCACAAGCTGGCCGGGGCGCTGGCGGTCTTCGCGCCGATGGGCTTGGCGGTCGCGGGACGGTCGTGCCTGGACGCGGGGGCCTCCACCGGGGGATTCACCGACGTGCTGCTGCGGGCAGGCGCCGCGCACGTGGTGGCCGCCGACGTGGGATACGGTCAGCTCGCTTGGCCTTTGCGCACCGACCCGCGGGTGACCGTGATGGACCGGGTCAACGTGCGGACGCTCGACCTCGGCGACGCCACGACGCCGGTGCCCGAATTGGTGGTGGCCGACCTGTCGTTCATCTCGGCGACCCGGGCCGTCCCGGTCCTGGTGGGCCCCCTGGCCGCGCCGGGGTCGCCGCTCGTCGTCCTGGTGAAGCCGCAGTTCGAGGCGGGGCGGGTCGAGGCGTCGCGCGGCCGGGGCGTCATCCGGGACCCCGACGTGCACCGGCGGACCCTCGGCGAGGTGGCAACCGCGCTTGACGCCGCCGGAGCAGACATCATGGGGGCCATGCCGTCCCCGATCACCGGACACTCCGGAAACGTCGAATTCCTGCTCCACGCCCGTACCCCGGGCGGGGCGGTACCCGACGCGTCGGTCGACGTCGTCGCCCTGCTCGACGCCGCGGTGGCCGAGGCCCACGGCGGCCCGGCCGCACCGGAGGCCTGACCCGTGGCCCGGATCGCCTTCACCGTCCATCCCCGACGCCCCGAAGCCGAGACCCTGGCCGACCGGGCGGTGGCCTGGCTCGGAGCCCGCGGCCACGACTCCGTGCGGGCCGGTCACCCGGGCGGCCCCCTGGACCTCGCCGGCGTCGACCTCCTGGTGAGCCTCGGGGGCGACGGGACCCTGTTGCGGGCCGTGGACAGCGCCCTCGACGCCTCCATACCCGTCCTCGGGGTGAACCTCGGGCTGCTCGGCTACCTGACCGAGGTCGAGCCCGCCGGCCTGGAGGACGCCCTCGAGCGCTTCCTCGCCGGTCGCTACGAGGTGGAGGAGCGCATGACGCTGGCGGTCACCGTCCGGTACCCCGACGGCACCGTCGTCGACGAGCGGTCCGCCCTGAACGAGGCCACCGTCGAGAAGACGGTGCCCGGCCACACGGTGCGCATCGCCGCCTCGATCGACGGGCACCCGTTCGTGACCTACGCCGCCGACGGGCTCCTCACGTCGACCCCGACCGGCTCCACCGCCTACAACCTGTCGGCGCGTGGCCCGCTGCTGTCCCCCCGGCTGCGGGCGCTCATCCTCACCCCGGTGTCCCCGCACATGCTGTTCGACCGGCCCCTGGTCCTCGACCCGGCCCAGCGGGTCCACCTCGAGGTGCTCGGCCCGCGCCCGGCGGTGCTCGTCGTCGACGGCCTGACCGTGGCCACCCTCGAGCCGGGGGCGACGGTCGACTACCGGGAGGGGGACCGTCCGGCCCGCCTCGTGACGTTCGGCTCCCGGGACTTCCACGCCATCCTGCGGGCGAAGTTCCAGCTGGCCGACCGGTAGGGGTCGCCATGGGTCGCCTGCTGGTGGAGCTCCACGTGCGCGACCTCGGGGTGATCGACGACGTCACCGTGACGCTCGGCGGGGGCATGACCGCGTTGACGGGGGAGACCGGGGCCGGCAAGACGCTCCTGGTCGGGGCGCTCGGCCTGCTGCTCGGTGGCCGGGGCGACCCGGGGACGGTCCGGGCCGGTGCCGACGAGGCGCTCGTCGAGGGACGGTTCTGCGACGTCGACGGCGCCCACGAGGTGACGGTGGCCCGGACCCTCGCCCGCGAGGGACGGTCCCGGGCCTGGGTCGACGGCCGGATGGTGCCCCTCGGTGGACTGGCCGAGGTGACGTCCGGACTCCTGGAACTGCACGGCCAGCACCAGCACCGCGCCCTGGTCGTGCCCGAGGCCCAGCGCAACGCGCTGGACGCCTTCGGCGGGGTGGACACGGGCCGGATGGATGCCGCCCGCAGCCACCTGGCCGCCCTCCTGAGGGAGGCCGAGGGGCTCGGTGGGGACGCCCGCCAACGCGCGCGCGAGGCCGAGGTGCTGGCCTTCCAGGTGGCCGAGGTCGAGGGCGCCGGGCTGACCGGACCCGAGGAGGAGGCAGCCCTCGAGGTCGAGGAGGAACGGCTGGCCGAGGCGTCGGCCCACCGGGCCGCGGCGGCCGCCGCCCGGGTGGCGCTGACCGGCTCAGACGGTGGCCCCGGGGGCCCGGGTGCCGAGGAGCTGCTCGGACAGGCATCGGGCGCACTGGCCGGGCGGGCACCGCTCGAGCCGCTCGACCGACGGGTGCGGGGACTGATGGCCGAGGTCGCCGACCTGGCGGCCGAGCTCCGCGACGTGGTCGACACCTGGGAGGACGACCCCGCCCGCCTCGAGGAGGTCCGGGCGCGCCGCCAACTCCTCCGCGAGCTCCGCCGCAAGTACGGGGACACGCTCGAGGAGGTCCTGGCCTTCGCCACCGACGGTCGGGCGCGCCTCGAGGCCCTGGCCGCCGCCGAGGCCCGGGCGGCCGCGCTCGACCACGAGATCGCCCGGGCCCGCGCCGCCGTGACCGCCGCCGAGGCCGTCGTGGCCGCGGCCCGACGGAAGGTCGCGCCGCTGCTGGCCTCGGAGATCGAGACGACGCTCCACGACCTGGCCATGCCCTCGGCCCGGTTCACCATCGGGGTGGCGGGAGACGGCAGTGGCGACCACGTCACCTTCGAGCTGGCCGCCAACCCCGGCGAGCCCGCCCGACCGCTGGCCAAGGCGGCGTCGGGGGGCGAGCTGTCACGCACCATGCTGGCCGTGCGCCTGGCACTGACCGACGCCCCCGGGGTGCTGGTGTTCGACGAGGTGGACGCCGGCGTGGGCGGCGAGGCGGCGACGGCGGTCGGGGCCGCCCTGGCCGGGCTCGGGCACTACGCGCAGGTGCTCGTCGTCACCCACCTGGCCCAGGTGGC
>PMFY01000072.1 GCA_003157945.1 Acidimicrobiaceae bacterium
CCCGGTCCGCCCGGTCCGCCGATGGCCACCTTCGTGGCCGTGACGGTGTTGGAGGTATCGGCTCCGAAGGCCGCCACGTGGTCGCCCACCTTGACGGTGGAGAACGTGGGTGAGCTCACGGACGGGTCGGTGTATGTGGTCGACGAGCCCACGTCGACGGTGACGGTCGTCCCGTCATGGGCGGTGAGAGTGAAGGTATCGGTCCCCACGGACTTCACGGTGCCGAACGCGGCGGGCGGGGTGCCGCCGAATCCGCCGTGACCACCCGGGAGCCCGTGGTGGTCGGGTGTGGTGGACGTCGTCGACGAACCGGTCGCTGCACCGGCAACCGCGCCTCCGGTCACCGCCAGGCCCAGGGCCACGGCGGCGGCGGTCGTCACCCAGACGCCACGTCGGCGCCGGTGGGGTGCGGAAACGGGTTCGTCCGCTGCTCGTTCGGGGCCGGACTCCTGGTGCTGACTCGTATCCATGCGTAACTCCTCGTCGGTTTGGTGCATCTCGACCCGCCGATCGTGGCAGGGCAACCTGTGACCAGCCTGTGGATCAGGGCACGTGCTCCTGATAGTCCTGCACCACGGACAGCCCTCTTCCAGCTCAGCGACTTGTCACAGCCCCGTGGGAGGGTTGACCCCATGACGGCGACCCTGGCCCATCTCGCACCGTCCTCCGGGCGCGTCGGACCGACCATGGAATTCGGAGATGCCCTTCCCGGCCCATCCCGTTGGCGTCCGACGGAAACCTCAGGGAAGTCAGCCCGTGCGGACGAGCGTGCGGATGAGACCGACGAGGAAGGTGTGGACGCTCGATTCGGGGCGACGGTGGGCCAGGCAGCTGAGCTACTGAGGTCGGTCGTCACCGGACTGGAACCAGGTCGCCTGACAGGTCCCGACGCCGCCAGGCTCTACGGATTGCTCGCCGGCATCGAGCGCCTCGCCATGGCCGGCAAGACCCTGCTGGCGCCCCGGATCGACGAGTCGGGCGTCTGGAGGGACTCCGGCCACCGCAACACCGCCGTCATGCTCGCGGAGTTGGAGGGCGTTCCGACCGGGCAGGCCCGCAACACCCTCGAGGTCGGGCAACGGCTCCATCAGCTCCCGGGCACGGAGCAGGCGCTCCGTAGCGGAACACTCTCCGGCCCGAAGGTGTCCGAGCTGTCCGGAGCGGCCGTGCTCGACCCGACCGGGGAGGCGGAATTGCTCCACGGTGCCGCAGAGGAAGGCCTGCAACGCCTCAAGGAGCGCTGCCAACGTTCACGTGCCACTTCCGTGCGGAACGACCCCGACGAGGCCGTTCGACGCATCCACGCAGCGCGGCAGTTCGCCTCGTGGACGGACGCGGAAGGCGCATTCTGCTTCCAGGGTCGCGACACCGCCGACCGCGGCGCTCGGATCCTGCAGCAGATGGAGTTCACCGCTTCCCGCCTCCGACGGGCCGAGGACCGCGCCACCGACCCGGACAGCTCCGAATCCCTCCGGAACTCGGAAGCCAACCGTCGTGCCGATGCCTTCTTCCTGCTCATGACCGGAGGTGCCTCGGCCGGCGAACTGGTCGGGCAGACGGTGGGGACGGACGACGACGACGACGACCCGGGTCCACCCGACGAGCAGATCGCCCAGCAGTTCGTGCTCGAGCGGACGTCCACCGCCTCCGCCCGGTACGCGGGACACCAACTTCCGGTGCCGGACGGCTCTTGTCACGTCATCGAGCGCCCGCCGAACTGCTCGGTCATGGTCCGGGTCGACCTCGACGCCCTGCTGCGCGGCCACGCCCTCCCGGGCGAGGTCTGCGAACTCGACAACCAGGGACCGATACCGGTCGCCATGGCCAGGGACATGGCCGACGACTCGTTCCTCCGCTTCGTGTTCCACCAGGCAGGTGACATCCGCGCGGTGTCCCATTTCGGGCGGACCATCAACCGCACCCTGCGCACCGCACTCGCCCACCGGGACCGGTGCTGCGTGGTGCCGGATTGTGGCGTGGCCTTCGGCCTCGAGATCGACCACATCCGTCCGTTCGCCGAGGGTGGTCCCACGTCACTCGACAACCTGGCGCTGCTCTGCCACCATCATCACTATCTGAAGACCTACGAAGGTTGGACGCTCGAACAGGTGGGGCGGCCGGACACCGGAACGCAGCACTGGGTCTTCGCGCCGATGCCGGCCTTCGGGCAGGAACCAGAGCCGGTTCCGCCTGACGGCTGAGCGAGCGGCGGACCCTTCGATCCCCGGGCAGTGGATCCCCCGAGCGGAGCCCGTTCACGACGGGCCCGCTACACCGCAAACAGTCCGGGGAGACCGAAGCCACATGTACGACCGCCATCCGAATCGGGCTGCCGCGCAGTCCAGTCAAGTTCCGAGCTGTCGGATGCCGAGATGACCGGGTCGGCCGCGCCCGTTGTCGGCTCTCTCGCTCTGACCGTGGGCGCCGTCGTCGTACTGGCGACGTACTTCCTCCCCACGCTGATCGCCTTCCAACGGGATCCGCCGCACAAGGGAAGCGTCCTCGTCATCAACCTCTTCTTCGGTTGGACACTCCTCGGGTGGGTGGTCAGCCTGGCGATGGCCTGTCGATCGATTCCGGCCACCCCGGTCGTGGTGCAGTCCGCCGTCGCCGTTCCCGGCTGGTACCCGGACCCGACCACCGGACGGAATCGGTGGTGGAGCGGCCACGAATGGGGTCCACCCCAGTGAGGCGGCCGGTTCGATCCCTTCGAGCCGCGCTGAGGATCCCCCTGCGGATTCTTCCGACGAACCGCGTGTCGCCGGACGACTACCGCGCCCGACTACCCGTGGCCGCCGGAATCGAGCAGCGCGGCCACGTCCGACCACCCGAATCCGACGGACTCGCCGAGTATCCGCCTCGTGTGCGGCTCGACAAGAACGAGGAACGGATAGCTGGTCACGCGGAAGTCGGCCCATGCTCCGTCGGACATGACCACGGGGACCGGGACGTCGGCGGCGGTGACCGCCACCTCGTCCGCCCGCACGTTGGCCGGCCCCTTGGTCACGACGACCACATCGACTCCGGGTGGGAGGTCCCTCCGGAGGCCCGTCCAGAACAGGTCGCAGCCGTCGCAGTTGGTCGACAGGAACACGAGCAGGCCGGGACGGAGGCTGGACGCGAGATCGACCCTGATGGGCATGCCGTCCGGATCCACGCCGGACAGGTCCGCCGCACTCCAGGCCACTGGAGCGTCGCCGATCGCCGACGGCACGGGGCGCAGACCGGCCACGAAGTCCGGATCCGTGAGGGGATTCGTCGGTGTCGCCGGAGGGTCAAATGCGGGTGTCCGCCCTTTGGAGACCCGGGCGTCCGGAGCGGCCGCACCGTCCGGAGCAGCGGCACCGTCCGGCGCGGTGGCCGCCGCTTCCCGGTGTCGCCACCGCACCGGCGGGACGTCCCGTCAGCCCTGGTCGGGAACCGGCGCGTCCGACTCGAGCACCTCGATGCCGTTGCCGTTGCCGCACCAGCGGCAGGTCACGTCTTCGATGATCTCGTCCAGGACCTCGACGTCCTCGATCGACAGGTCGCCGCCGACCGAATAGTGGTGGAATGCCGTGGTCTTGCGGGTGGTCACGACGTCGAAGCGGGTCAGGTTGCCGCACGACGCACAGCGGTAGCGGACGGCGGGTCCGGTGCCGGGGCCCGAGGCAGTGGCGGTGGCGGCGGGTGCTGGGTCGGAGGTCACGCCCACAACGGTAGCCGCGACGCCGTGGCCTTCCGTCTCCCGTGATCGAACACCTGTTCGCTACAGTGTCCGCATGGCCCTCGCCGTCCAGCGGTCCTTCGACGATCTCGGCACACCGCTCAGCCAGGTCACCTTCGTCGTGCTCGACGTCGAGACCACCGGTGGGTCGCCGGCGTCGGCGTCGCTCACGGAGGTCGCCGCCGCCCGGTACCGGGGTGGCGAACTGCTCGCCACGTACCAGACCTTCGTCCGACCCGACGAGCGCATCCCGCCGTACATCACCGCGCTGACCGGGATCAGCGACGCCATGGTGGCCGACGCCCCCCGCATCGGCGAGATGCTCCCCTCCTTCCTCGAGTTCCTCGGCGGCGGCGTGGTGGTCGGTCACAACGTGCGGTTCGACCTCTCCTTCCTCAACCACGCGCTCGAGTCGACCGGCCGGGACCGTCTGGCCAACGCCACCGTCGACACCCTCGCCCTCGCCCGTCGCCTGGTCCGGGACCAGGTGCCGAACTGCAAGCTCGGCACCCTGGCGGCCATCCTCCGACTCCCCCACCAACCCTCCCACCGGGCGCTGACCGACGTCCTCGCCACCGGCGACCTGCTGCACGCCCTGCTCGAGCGGGCCGGCACGTTCGGCATCGTCGGGCTCGAGGAACTGCTCGACCTCCCCCGGATGGTGGGCCACCCCCAGGCCGCCAAGCTCAAACTCACGATCCGTCTCCCCCACCGACCCGGTGTGTACTGGTTCACCGACGCGTCGGGCGACGTGCTCTACGTCGGCAAGGCCACCGACCTGCACAGCCGGGTCCGCTCCTACTTCTCGGGCGACACCCGCAACAAGGTCGGCCGCCTGCTGCGCCAGATGGACGCGGTCCACCATCGAGTCTGTCAGGGCCCGTTGACCGCCGAGGTACTCGAAGGCCGGCTCATCCGGGCCTGGGAACCGCCGTTCAACCGAAAGGGCAAGGTCAGGCGTCGGGACCCCGGGACGGCACCTCGGGTCGCGTCGGGATCGGATGGGCCGACGGACCCCGGTCCGACGCGGCCCGCGCGGAAGCGCTCCGGCCGGCGCAGACGCACGTGGACGCCCGAGGACCTGGCCGGCGACCCGGCCGAGTTGCTGGCCCCGTTCGCCGAACGGGTGGTCGCCCTCTCGCGTGTACAACGCTACGAGGATGCCGCCCGCGTGCGTGACGACGCCGAGCGGCTGCGCCACCTCGTGGTCCGGCACCGGTCGGTCGAGTCACTGCGGCGGGCCGGCCGGCTGGTCCTCGATGTCGAGGGCGAGGGAACAGTGGAACTCGACGAAGGGCTCCTGGTGGAGAGCGGCACGTTGTTCGACGGCGTGACCGTCCGACCTGCGGGCCGCAGCGACGGCCCCGACCCGGTGATGGCCGTGCCTGCTGACGGCCACGACAACGAGCGCCTCATCGTGGCCCAGTGGTTACGGGCCAATGCCGACAAGGTTCGGGTGCTGGCCAGCGACGGCTGCGACGGCGTGTCCGAGCCGGCGGACCGTGTCCCGACACTGGGCGAACTGTGCGTCGACCTGGCCAGGTCGTCAGGGACGGGCGCCGAGGGGACTACGACCGACGGCGAAGTGGGAGTCGATCCGGCGGACTGAGACCCCGCTCGGAGCGTGGCACAGGTACGTGTGGAAACGTGCGCGGTCGGAGTGCGGACGTGCGTGCGGACGTGCGTGCGGACGTCATGGTTGCTCGAGGGCGGAGGCCTCGTTGGTGACCCGGATGAAGTCGTCGAGCACCGCGGCGGCCCGGCCCGAGTCGATCTGCTCCGCCGCCAGGGCGACGCCCGCGGCCAGGTCCGGGGCCCGCCCCACGACGACCAGTGCGGCCGCGGTGTTGAGCAGGGCGATGTCCCGATGGGGCGAGGCATCGCCCGCCACCACGCGGCGGATGGCATCGGCGTTGACCGTGGCGTCGCCGCCGCGGAGGTCCTCCAGCGTGGCCCGGGCCAGTCCGAGGTCGGAAGGGTCGATCCGGTAGACCTCCACCGAGACGGTGCCGTCACCGGCCGGGTCCGAGCCGTCGGGGGTGCGGACGAGCTCGTGCACGGTGGACGGCCCGGTGGTGGACAGCTCGTCGAGGCCGTCGTCGCCGTGGACGACCATGGCCCGACGGGTCCCGTTGGCGGCCAGAACGCCGAGCATCTTGTCGGCCATGGCCGGGTCGGAGACCCCGATCACCTGGAATTCCGCCCGGGCCGGGTTGGCGAGGGGCCCGAGGAAGTTGAACACCGTGGGGATGCCGAGCTCCCGGCGGACCGGACCGGCGAACCGCATGGCCGGGTGGAACCGCGGCGCGAAGCAGAAGCCCAGTCCGACCTCGTCGATCGAGCGGGCCACGCCCTCCGGACCAAGATCCGCCACCGCCCCGAGCGCCTCCAGGACGTCGGCGGCACCCACGGCGGACGAAGACGCCCGTCCCCCGTGCTTGCAGACCTTGGCACCCGACGCCGCCACAACCAGCGAGGCGATGGTCGACACGTTGATCGAGCGCAGCCGGTCGCCACCGGTGCCGCAAGTGTCGACCACCTCGGTGCCGGCCGGAAGGGGCAGGGGGACGGCGTGGGCGACCATGGCGCGGACGAACCCGGTCATTTCGGCGACGGACTCGCCCTTGCTGCGCAGGGCCACGGCCAGGCCGGCGATCTGGGCCGGCGTGGCCTCTCCTGACAGCACCTCGGCGAGCACGGACTCCGCCTCGCCAGCCGACAACGACACGCCGTCGAGCAGCCGCGTCAGCACCCCGGGCCAGGCGCCCAGGCCGGCGAAGGAGCCCGGGGCCGGCGAGGCCGGCGAGGCCGGCGAGGCCGGCGGGGCCGGCGGGGCCGCCCCTGTGTCCGACCCGGCCGCCTTCGGCGTGTCCGGAGCCACCGGGTTCAGTCCCACCACAGGTCGTGGTTGAGCACACCCCGGCCGATGAGGCCGAGCTGCACCTGGGACGTGCCCTCCACGATCGTCAGCTGGCGNNAGGCCCGAGGCCCGCACCGCCAGCTCGGTGGCGTGGTATTTGGCCATCGACAGGTAGGGCACGTACTCCTTGGTGAACTTGCCCTGGTCGGCCAGCCAGGCCGAGCGGTAGGTGAGGAGGCGGGCGGCCTCGATGTCGACGGCCACCTTGGCGATCTCCCACTGGATGCCCTGGAAGTCGGCGATGGTGTGGCCGAAGGCCTGGCGCTGCTGCACGTACTCGGTGGCGTACATGAGCGCGCCCTCGGCCAGGCCGATGCCCCGGGCGGCCACGATGGGCCGCATGGCGTTGAGCCCGAGCATGGCCAGACGGAACCCGCCCACCTCACCGATGACGTTCTCCTTGGGCACGTGGACCTGGTCGAGCAGCAGCTCGCCGGTGTCGACGCCGCGCACACCCATCTTGCGATCGGTGTTGCCGACGGACACCCCGTCCCACGAGCGCTCCACGATGAAGGCGGTGATCGAGTCGTGGGCCCGGGACGCGGGGTCGCCGGTCTTGGCGAACACCGTGTACCAGTCGGCCTGCACGACCCCGGACATCCAGCACTTGGTGCCGCTGAGGACCCAGTCGCCCCCGTGTCCCGGCCGCTCATCGGGCACGGCCCGGGTGCGCATGCCGGCCACGTCACTTCCCGCCTGGGACTCGGACAGCCCGAAGCCGCAGCGCACCTCACCGGTGGCGATGCCGGGCAGGTAGCGCTGCTTCTGCTCGTCGTTGCCGGCGATCAGGATCGGCCCCGTCGGCAGCCTCGTCAGCAGCAGCATCAGNNAGGTCGGCGTCCCGGAAGGCGTCGAAGATGTCCTGGGGGTACTCACCGGTCGAGTCGATCTCGCGCGCCCGGGGCTTGATCTTGTCCTGGGCGAGCCGACGGACGGTCTCCTGGAGGGCGGCGAGTTCGGGCGAGAGGTCGAAGTCCACGGTGGTCGAGGCTACCCGAGGGCACGCGGGGGTCCCCAGTCCGGTGCCGCGGTTCCGGCGACGGCTCAGGCCTCGAGTACCGGTGGGCCGTCCCCGCTGGCGTAGCGGCTCCCGTCCGGGCCGGGCCAGCCCCGCTCGGCGAACCGATCGGCCCAGTCGCCCCGCCCGGTGGCCCGGAGTCGGTCCAGGTACCACGGCACGTCGACGCGGCTGTGCCACGGGCCGCCGCCGGTCAGCACCGACCACAGCGGATCGGTCCCGTGGTGGGAGCGGGCGAGCGCGTCACTCGACCAGTCGGCGAGCACGGCGAGCGCGTGCTCGACCACCTCGGGGCGGTCGGCGGCCCGGTCGTGCTGCTCGAAGGGGTCGGCCTCGACGTCGAACAGCAGCACGTCGGGGAAGCCGTGGTACGCGTCGTGATAGGTGCGGATGCACAGCCAGCGGTCGAACCGGACCGAACGCTGCGCGGTCCAGGCCCCGTGGGACAGCACGAGATCGTCGCGGCCCGTGGGTCCCGCCGTGCGCAGCGCACCGGCGAACGACCGTCCGTCCCAGCGCTGCGGCACCTCGCCGCCGATCAGGTCGACCAGTGTCGCCCACAGGTCGAATTGGTAGTGGAGACCGCTGTCGACGGAGCCCGGCACCAGACCGGAGCCCGGCCAGGCCAGGACCGCGGGGAGGCGGGTCGTGACCTCGTCGGCCGTCTGATGGTCGCAGTAGATGCCGAGCTCCCCGAGGTTCTCGCCGTGGTCGGACGAGACGAGCACGGCGGTCTCCTCCGTCAGACCGAGGTCGTCGAGCGTCCCGAGCAGCCGGCCGACCTGGTCGTCGGCGTAGCGGACACCGGTGTCGTAGCCGTCGTAGATCCGCCGCACGTCGTCCATCGACGCGGCCTGCAACGGCTGGCGGGGCCACCGGTCCCACACCTCACGGGGACCGAATCCGGCCAGTTCCTGGGCCGAGTGGGGCCCGGGCAGCAGCCAGTGGGCGGCCCGGACGTCCTCGGTCAGCCACGTCGGCAGCGGCTGGCCGTCGAACGGGTCACCGAACGAGGCCGGGGTCCGGTAGGGGGTGTGGGGATCCCACAGGTGGACATGGAGGAACCAGTCGTCGTCGCCGCCGTTGCGGGCCAGCCAGTCCTGGGCCACCGCCACCACCTGGTCGGCGGTCTCGAGGCCGCGGGTGCCGAGGTTGAGGCACTCGTTGAACCCGGCGTCGAAGTGGTAGGCGCTGTGCCGCTCGGCGAAGGTGCTGATCGACGTCGTCCACATCCCGAGGTCCCGCAGCGGCGCCATCCAGCTGTGGGTGGCCGCCTGGGTCCGGAAGCCGCGCCGAGCACCCTCGGGCACCGGGTCGGTGGCGGGACCGCCGTGGTTGACCGCCCCGCTGCGGATGCCGAACTGCCCGGTGGACAGGGCCGTGCGCGAGGGCAGGCACGGGGTGTCCGAGGCGTGCACCCCGGTGAACCGCACGCCGCGGGCGGCCAGCGAGTCGATGACCGGGCTGGTCGGCCGCGGGTAGCCGTAGCATCCGAGGTGGTCGGGGCGCAGGGTGTCGATGTCGACGTAGATCAGTCGCACCGGCGACTCCCCGGTCCTCGACCGCGACCCCCGGGGCGTCGACCGCGGCCGGCGGGGTG
>PMFY01000135.1 GCA_003157945.1 Acidimicrobiaceae bacterium
CGCGGCCTGGTCCACAATCCGCAGATCTTTTTTCTCGACGAGCCCACCACGGGCCTCGACCCGCGCACCAGGAACGACCTGTGGGCACTCATCGAGGAGTTGGTCGCGGAGGGGACCACCGTCCTGTTGACCACCCAGTACATGGAGGAGGCCGAACATCTGGCCCATCGGATCGTCGTGATGGACAGCGGGCGCGTCGTGGCCCAGGGCACCGCCGACGAGCTCAAGGACCACCTGGGCGGCAACGTGCTGGAGGTGCAGGTGGTCGACCGGGTCGACCTCGACAAGGCCGCTGCACTCATCGTCGGTCTCGCCGGAGGGCCGCCGCGGGTCGACCCCGACCTCCGGCAGATCAGCTTTCCGATCGACGGTGGAGCCAACGTGCTCATCGCGGCGGGGCGGGCCCTGGGCGACGCCGGTATCGACGTCGAAGACCTCGGCATCCGACGCCCGTCACTCGATGAGGTCTTCCTCTCGCTGACGGGCCACACGACGACACCGCAGTCCGGTCGCACCGCACCCGCTACCGGAGACACCCATGCCTGACCTCGCCCTCGATCCGGACCTGGTCTCGGCGGCACCCGTCACGCTCGGGCTCGCCGTGCGCGACATGAAGGGCATCACCAAACGGAATCTCCTCCGGATCATCCGGACGCCCCAGTTGCTGTTCATGACCCTCGTGCAGCCGACGATCATCCTGCTGCTGTTCCGCTACGTCCTGGGAGGGGCGATCCGGGTCCCGGGGCTCGACTACGTCGACTACGTGGTCCCGGGGATCTTCCTCGAAGCCGTGCTCATCGGGGGCATGACCACGGCGCTGGCCCTGGCCACGGATCTCCAGGCGGGCATGATCGACCGGTTCCGCAGTCTCCCCATGACCCGCTCGGCATTCCTCATCGGACGCACGTTGGCCGACCTGTGCCGCGCCGTGCTGGCCCTGGCCTTCATCATCGGCCTGGGTCTGCTCGTGGGGTTCCGCTTCCACAGCAGCCCGGGGGCCTGTCTCGCCGGGATCGCGCTCATCGTCGGGTTCGGCTACGCCTTCACGTGGGTCTACGCAGCCATCGGACTGGCGGTGAAGGACCCGCAGACCGCCCAGATGACGTCCATCCTCCCCATGTTCATCCTCTTCTTCGCCAGTTCCGCCCTGGTTCCCGTGTCGACGATGCCCGGATGGCTGCAGCCCTTCGCGCAGAACCAACCGGCCTCGGTCACCATCGACTCGGTCCGGGCGCTGTTCGAAGGTGGACCCGTGTACCACGACCTGTGGCAGGCGGTCCTGTGGTGCCTGGGGATCTTCGTCGTCTTCTTCACGATCTCGCTCACGCTGTACCGGAGGGCGACGGCCTGAACGACGCCGGACCGTCCGGTCCGGTGGGGCGATGCCGGGAAGGTCAGACCCGTCGCGAGTACGAGCGGACGGTGAGCGGGACGAAGATCGCCGCCACCGTGGCGCATCCGAGGAGCGCCCATCCGACCTGGGCGGTCACCGCACCGTCGTTCATGAGGTCACGCAGGGCCGACACGACGTGGGACACGGGGTTGACCCGGGTGACGGCCTGGAGCCATCCCGGGAGGCTGGCGACGGGGACGAAGGCGTTGGACAGGAACGCCAGCGGGAACATGACCATCATGGACATCCCCTGGACGGCACCGGCGCTCCTGGCCCGGGTGCCGACCCACAGGAAGATCCAGGCGACGGACCAGCCGGTGATCATGGCGAGCAGCACCCCGGCGAGCACTCCCGGAACCCCACCACCGGGGCGGTAGCCCATGATCATGCCCACCGTCACGGTGATGCCGGCGGCGATGGCGTAGCGCACCAGGTCGGCCAACATCGGCCCGGCCAACGGGGCGATGCGGGCGATGGGCAGCGACCGGAACCGGTCGAACACCCCTTTGTCCATGTCCTCGCGGAGTTGGATGCCGGCACCGACGCAGGCGGTGATGGTGGTCATGGCGATGATGCCGGGGATGAGGGTCGGGAGGTACTCCGCGGTGCTGCCCGAGACGGCTCCACCGAACATGAGCCCGAACATCACGGTGAACAGGATGGGCATGGCGGTGACGTCCACGAGCTGCTCGGGATTGCGGAGCATCTTGAGGACGGCACGCCAGGCGAGCGTCGTGATCTGGGTGACCGCGTCGCGCAGGGGTACCGACGCCTGGACGGGACGGGCGGCGGGTCGCGACGCGGCGGCCGGGTCGATGACGGTGGTGGTCATGCGTTGCTCGTTTCCGTAGCGGGGACCGTGGGTCCTCCGGTGTGGCCGGTGAGGGCGAAGAACACCTCGTCGAGACTGGGCTGCTCGACGGTGGCACTGGCGATGTCGAGTCGGTGGTTCCGGAGTTCGACGAGGACGTCGGCCGCCTGATTGGCGTCGCTCAGGTTCACGCTGAATCCGGAGCCCGACGGGGCGGCGATCGGCGTGTCGCCGGTGACCGCCGCAGCCAGGGCGAGGGCGTCGGCCGCGTCGGCGTGGTGGACCATCTGCACCCGCAGACTCGAGGCGCCGATCTGGGTCTTCAGCTGGGCGGGCGTCCCCTCGGCCACCTTGACACCGCGGTCGATGACGGCGATCCGCCCGGCGAGTGCGTCCGCTTCGTCGAGATACTGGGTGGTCAGCAGGATGGTCGACCCCTCCGTCACCAGCTCGCGGATCGTGTCCCACATCCGGCTGCGGTTCCGGGGGTCGAGACCGGTCGTCGGCTCGTCGAGGAAGAGCAGTGCGGGTCGGGTGATCAGGCTGGCGGCCAGATCGAGGCGCCGCCGCATCCCGCCGGAGAACTGGGAGATGGGTCGGTGGGCGGCCTCGGTGAGGTCGAACTGCGCCAGCAGGTCGTCGGCGACACTCCGGGCCCGCTTGGACGGGAGGCCCTGGAGCCGGCCGAACATCCACAGGTTCTCCGCGCCCGTCAGGTTCTCGTCGACCGAGGCGAACTGACCGGTGACGCCGATCAGCTGCCGCACGGCATGGCCCTCGGTGCGGACGTCGTGGCCGAAGATCCTCGCTTCGCCGCCGTCGATCGGCAGCAGCGTCGCCAGCATGTTCAACACGGTGGTCTTGCCGGCCCCGTTCGGGCCCAGCACGCCGAAGATCTCGCCCTCGGCGACGGTGAGGTCGATGCCGTCNNCGGGCGCTCGCTGCCGGGGACTGCAGTTGTCATATTGCTGCTCCAAACTTCGTGTGACTCTAACTCTAGTACGACTCTACGTTCTTGTCTAGACTCGGTCGACATGACGGGACTGAGCGACGACCCCGACCTCCAGGCGGTCCTGGAACTCTTCGAGGCGGCGCACTTCGACGAGACCCAGCACCCGGACGAGGGCCTGCGGGAGCGGAAGAAGCGACAGGTCCGTCAGCGGATCTCCAATGTGGCGACCGCGCTGTTCCTGGTCCACGGGTTCGACAACGTGACCGTGGCGCAGGTGGCGGCGGCGGCCGAGGTGTCCGAGCAGACGGTGTTCAACTACTTCTCGACCAAGGAGTCACTGTTCTTCGACCGCTCGGAACCCATGATCCGCACCGTGGCCGATGCGGTGGGCGAACGCCGGGACGAGCCGCTCATCGAGGTCGCCGTGCGGACGATCGCCGGCGAGATCCACCCGGGCCGCTGGGCCAACCTCGACGATGCCGGTCAGCTGCTCCTCATCCGCCGCTTCTGCGAGGTCGCCACCGGTTCGCCGACGCTGGTCGCCGCGCGCTTCGCTGATCTCCAGCGCTTCGTCGACGAGGTGTCCGTGGCCCTCGGGCGGCGCGTGGGAAGGGATCCGGGGGACGCCGAGGTCCACCTCGCCACGTTCGTCATCGCCGGTCTCGTGGCGGTCCGGGTCCAGTCGGCCTATCGCCACGCCCGACTGGCCACCTCGTTCGCCGAACTCAACGACCTCATCCAGCACGACTTCCTGGACGCCGCCCGGATCGCCGAGCCGTCCCTGACCGCCTTCGACGACCTCGGAGCGCGGGCACCCGGCTGAGCGCGGCTGTTCGCAGTTCCGGCGGGGACACGGCGAATTCCGGGACTCGCGGGGTCCGACCGGCCCGACTTCGGCACGCCCCGGCGAACACCGGATCGGCCCTCGCCGTCCGGCGATGGAACCGGACGCCACCTTGACATCCGCCGGTCCGGGATTATTCTACAAGTAATCCCTTGTACAAGAGAGGGCTTACGAAAGGAAGGGCCATGACCACCACCTCGACCACCACCGAAGACTTCACTGCGACGAAGACCTTCACCTCGGACCCCGGCTCCGTGTACTCGGCGCTGACCGACATCGACGCCCTGACCGGTTGGTGGGTCCCCGCCGCCGGAGGCGCCCACGCCGGCGAGACGCTCCGGTTCCTGTTCGGCAACGGCGAGCTCGTGCTGCTCGTCGGCCGGGCCGACCGTCCGACCCGGGTCCGCTGGGACGTGCTCGCCTGCGAGCCCGTTCCCGACTGGGTCGGGACGGAGATCACCTTCGATCTGGTGCCGGTCGGAACCGGAACGGAGCTGCGTTTCCGCCACCACGGCCTCAACCCGGGCCTCGAGTGCTTCGATGACTGCCACGCCGGATGGACGCACTACCTCGCCAGCCTGGTGGGGTTCGTCGATCACGGCGCCGGAGACCCCAACGCCCCGGACGAGCGGTTCGCGGCGTGGCGGGCCGAGCACAACCCCAGCTGAACGGGCTTGGACGGATCGGTTGCACTCCGTTAGAAAGCAGCGATGACGACCGAGCCCGAGCGGTCGGCGGCGCCCGCAGGACCCGACGCGGTCCTGCGGGCGCTGGCCGATCCCCACCGCCGCACGATCCTGCGGCTGGTCCAGCACTCCGAGCTCCCCGCCGGGCAGATCGCGGCCCATTTCGATCTCACCCAGCAGGCCGTCAGTCTGCACCTCACCGTCCTCAAGCGTGCCGGGCTGCTGGCCGAGCGCCGGGAAGGTACCCGCCGGCTCTATTCGCTGCGGTCCGAGTCGCTCCAACCGCTGCGCACCCTCCTCGACGAGTTCTGGCCCGATGCGCTCGCACGGCTGAAGCAGACTGTCGAGGAGGACCACCCCCGTACCGAGAGGAATCGACCGGCATGATCAGCGCGAGCGTGCGGATCGCCGCACCCCCCGAGACCGTGTTCCCCTACTTCACCGACCCGCAGCTCATGGTCACGTGGATCGGGGACCAGGTCGACCTGGACGCCCGACCGGGCGGACGGTTCGCCCTCGACTTCAGTGGAGTCTCCGCCCGGGGCAGCTTCGTCGAGGTGGAGCCACCCCATCGGGTGGTCTTCACCTGGGGGATCCCCGATGATCCCGACATGCCCTCCGGCAGCAGCACCGTCCAAGTGGTGCTCGTCGCCGACGGCGACGACACGGTGGTGCAGCTCACCCACCGCGACCTCCCGGAGGACCGCGAGCCCACCCACCTCGAGGGCTGGGAACGCTGTCTGGCCGCACTCGTCACGACGGTCCGCCCCTGACGTCGTCGGCCGCCACCCCTGGCGGGCCATGCCCTCCCCCTCCACCGCGGCACGGCGGCCCGCGTCCCGGCCTCCGGACGGTCGCCGTCCGGTCCGGTCCGCACGCCGGGCGGCGGTTCAGCCCAACGTCGTCAGCACGTTCCGGGTGATCTGCTCGATCTGGGGATCCCGGGCCGCCAGACCGTGGGCCCAGTCGGTCGAGCCCGACGTCACCACGGTCGCCCCCACTGCGTTCGTGTAGGCACCCAGCACCGCGTGGCCGTGCCGGATGCGCTCCACCGCCTCGGCGTCGCGGGTCCCGAACACGCGCGCCGCCAGGTACTCCAGTTCGCTCGGCTCCCCGGGCTTCGGCGGGCGGGGCGCGGTCTCGCGGGTGAAGTGCTGGGTCGGACACGTCCCGAGGATCTCGAACGACGACGGCGTCCCGTCCTCACCGGTCGGGTAGGGCAGGCCGTCGCGGTAGGTGAAGGTGCACCCGTCGCACTCGTAGCCCACGACGGTCGCGCCCGCACCGAGCACGTCGCCGTAGCCGAGCCCGGTGCCGTCGAAGATCCAGTGGCCGGGCCGGTGGACCGTGAAGCCGCCGAGCCCGGCGGTCACGTTGCGGCCGATCCGGTGATAGCCCCCACGGGTGAACGACACCCCCGTCATGTGGTTCTCCGGGCGGGCGAGGAGCACGTCGGACCAGAGTGTCGTGACCTCCGTCTCGCGGCCCGTGCCGAGCAGCGGATCGTTCTTCCAGGAACCCTTGTACCCGACCATGACGTCGTGGTCGTCCCCCTCGATCCGGACCTGCCACAGCGACGTGTTGCCGGAGAGGAAGGCGGCGTTGCCGCCGCGGGCGACGAACGCCTCCACCGTGTCGCGCATCCCCTTCGTCCAGTACTCGTCGTGGCCGACGGACAGGTAGAGATGCGCGTCGTCGAGGACCTCGGGATGCTCCTCGAGATCCGCGTTCGTGCACACGCCGATCTCGAACCCCTCGCGTTCGGCCCACTCGAGGAACGGCTGCTCCCAGTCGGGCCAGCCCGCCGACCCCGCCCAGCCCGACAGGTGGTTGATCTGGAGGTAGCCGACGTGGGCGGCGTTCTGGGGATCGGGCGCGCCCGTCCCCGTCACCCGGCGACCCCTGCCCGGCGGCTTGTGGAGGTAGCCGGGAGCCATCGGTCGCTGCATGGCGACCTGCGTGCCGCCGTTGTAGAGGTTCCGCCCGCCGAAGTCGTTGTAGGCGTGCCACGTGTTGGTGGCCAGGGCCAGCACCACCCGGGTGCCGGACGACGGGCGCACGACGAAGAACGCCCGATCGCGGCGGACCTTGTCACCGACGTCGATCTCCAGGACGACCTCGTAGTAGCCCGACCGCCACTGCGGCTCCACCTCCAGGGTGTGGGCCACGGGCCAGCCACACCCGACGGCCGACGCGTCCGCCGGAGTGGCGCGCTCCTCGGCGGCGGCCTCCACGCGGGCCACGACCTCCCGGCGGGCGCCGATACGCGCCACCTCGATCCGCACCGGGCGACCACCCGCCGACGACAGGTGCAGGCCGACCGTGTCACCGGTGCCCACCGACTGCGGCCAGCAGTAGCCCGTCACCACCTCTCGTGCCATCCGCCGACCCTAACTGGGGCGGGTCGGGCGTCGCAGGCCGGAGCGGCCCCCGGGTCGACGGTCACAGCGCTTCCCCCGGGGGATCGGACGTGGTTTCCTGGTGATCGGCCGAGCGCGGGAGGATCCGTCATGCAGCACGTCACATTGGGAACCCTGGACGTCGGGCGCATCGGGTTGGGCTGCATGGGCATGTCCTTCGCCTACGCCGGGGCGGGAAGTGACGACGCCGAGTCCGTGCGCACCATCCGCCGGGCGCTCGACCTGGGCGTCACCCTCGTCGACACCGCCGAGGTCTACGGCCCGTACACGAACGAGGAACTGGTCGGCCGGGCCATCGAGGGCCGGCGCGACGAGGTGGTGCTGG
>PMFY01000349.1 GCA_003157945.1 Acidimicrobiaceae bacterium
GGTGAAGAACGGCTGGACGAAGGTCGAGCCCGAGGCGTTGAGCGTCCCGGCCGGGGCCTTCAGGTCGGCGGCCAGGAAGGCCGCGTTGCTGGCGGAGAGGGTGCCGCCGGGCGGGGTCGTGGTGGTCGTCGGAGTCGAGGACGACGAGCTGCAGGCCGACAGGAGGGCCGCGGCCGCCAGGCCGAGGGCCGCCAGTGGTGCGGCCCGTCGGGCTCGCGTGGATCGGGTCTGGTCGATGCTCGTCACTGCTGTCCGGGCCTCCGTGGTCGTGGTCGTGGCGAGGAGGGCGCCGCCCTTCCGGGCGCCTGCCTCCCTACCCGACCGACGGTATCCAGGCCATCTGAACGACAGGTGAACTCCAGGTGAACGAGGGACGAATCTCCGGGGAGTTCGACATGAACTCAGCCGGGACCGGCGAACTCCCCGATGATCCGGGCCAATTCGAGCGGCTGGTCGCCCTGGATGCTGTGGCCGGCGTCTTCCACCACGATGACCGTGTCGGTCGGGCGCCGACGGCGGAACTCGGCCTCGTCGGCGTCGTCCACCACCGGGGAGCGGCTCCCCCGGACCAGCAGGACCGGGACGCCGATGCGCTCGAGCGCGTCCCACTGCATCAGGTTGTCCGCCCGCTCGATATGCAGGCCCGGCTCCATCGCCGGGCGGCCCAGCTGGTGGCGCCAGGTCCAGGTGCCGTCGGGCAGCTGGACCGAGTTGTGCAGGACGCCGCGGCGGAGTGACGACACCGACCGGGTGGGGTTGAACTGGATGGTCCGGTCGAGGATCTCGTCGAAGGTGGCGAAGGTCTCGGGACCGGACAGGAAGGCGGCGATGTCGGACGTCTTGTCCCCGGTCACCCCGGGCGTGATGTCCACCAGGAGCAGCCGGGGCACCAGATCGGGGTGGCGGGTGGCCAGGGCGATCGCCGTGGCCCCCCCGAGCGACATCCCGACCACGGCCCGGGCGTCCGGGGCGAACCGCTCGATGACCTGGGCCACGTCGTCGGCCATGGCGGTCGGGTCCAGCCAGGCCGACTCCTGCGGCCAGTCGGAGTGCCCGTGGCCCGGCAGGTCCACGGCGAGGAGCGGGCGGGCGAGGGCCAGGGCCACGGTGTCCCACGTGTGGGCGTTCTGGCCGCCGCCGTGGAGGAGCACGAGCTCCGGCGGGCCCTCCCCCCACACCAGGGCGCTGACCTGTCGACCGGGGGCGACCTCGACCGACTCGCGTCGCACCACCGGTGGGCCCGGGAAGGGGAGCCCGGCCTCCTCGGCGTTCTCGTGGAAGAAGGAGAACTCGTCGTAGGTGGGGACGGGCTCAGTCATGGTCACTCCTCATGGATCGGCACGGTCGGGATCGGCACGGTCGGGATCGGCACGGTCGAGCTCGTCGACGAGCTCGCCGACGGTGTCGTCGGCCACCAGGTACGGGGTGTAGAAGCCGACCCGGTCGACCAGGCCACCGAACCGGTCGAGGATCTCGGAGGCCACCTCGCGTGGCGAGCCGACCGCGGCCAGGGTGGTGAGCATGGTGTCATCGATCCGCTCGGGCATCTCGTCCCACCGCCCCGACTTGGTGAGTGCGTTCAGCTCGGGTTGCAGATCCTCCCAGCCCTCCGCCTCCAGAACCGGACGGTAGGCCGGCGTCGAGGCGTAGAAGGAGAGGAGCCATCGGCCGGCCACCCGGGCCGCCTCGAGCTCCTGTTCGTCCCGACCGCAGCACACGATCACCTCGCCCGTCACCGTCAGGTCGCTCCGCGCACGGCCACCACGGGCCAGTCCCCGCTCGAGCGCCGGCAGGGTGCGGGTCCGCAGGTGGGTCGCCGTGTTGAAGGGCATCACCAGCAGTCCGTCGGCCACCTCCGCGGCCAGGGACACCATCTGCGGACCGAGGCCGCCGAGGTGGATCGGCGGGAGGCCGTGGGGATGGGGGCCGGGGTTGAACATCGGGGGCATCAGGGTGTGCGAACTGAATTCGCCCCGGAAGTCGAGCCGCTCGCCGGTCTCCCACGTGGCGAAGATGGCCCGCAGTGCCCCCACCAGTTCACGCATGCGGGCGATGGGCCGGTCGAAGTCGGCACCATAGCGCTTCTCGATCTGGGCCCGGATCTGACTGCCGAGGCCGAGGGTGAAGCGGCCCTCCGCCAGCAGCTGGAGGTCCCAGGCCTGGTGGGCGAGCTGTACCGGGTTGCGGGGGAAGGCGATGGCCACGTTGGTGGCCAGTTCGAGGGTCGTGGTGGCTCCGGCGGCCAGGATCAGCGGGGTGAAGACGTCATGGGGGCCCTCGAAGGTGAAGGCCCCGTCGACACCGAGGGCCTCCAGACGGCGTGCGTGCGCCGCGGCGTCCTCGAGGCCGGCGAGCTGGGTGTCGAACCGCATGGGGACATGCTGGCATCCCCCGGGGGCCGTCGCCGAAGGATCGGCCGGTCGGCGGCCACCGCCAGAAGTGACCTAGGACCCTCACCGCGACAACGGGCCGGTGCCACACTGTCGCCATGGCACCAGAGACCCGCACGCCCGACGAGGCCGCCGCCCTGATCCGCACCACGGACTCGGTGGGCTTCGGCCTCGGCCCGGCCAACCCCGACGCCTTCCTGACNNTACTACGAGGTGCTGGCCCATCCCGGTGTCCACTACCGCTGCGGCTTCTTCGGACCGGCCGAGCGGATGCTCCTGGCCGGCGGGGCCAACATCGAACTGGTACCCGGCGGCTTCCGCCAATTCGCCCCGATCCTGCGCCGCTACGACCCGCGCGTCATGACCGTGCTCGCCGCCCCGCCCCTCGACGGCACCGTCAACCTCTCACTCCACATCGGCGCCACCTACGACGAGCTGCTCCTGGCCGGCGAGGACCCCGACCGGCTCCTCGTGGTCGAGGTCAACCCCCACCTGCCCCGGACCAGGTCGCTCGGACCCGAGTACACCAACACCATCCCGCTCGAGCTGATCGACGTCCTGGTCGAGGCCGACGGCGCCCCGTTCACCCTGCCCGCGGCCGTTCCGGACGAGATCGACGAGGCCATCGCCGAGCAGGCCCGCTCCTACGTGACCGACGGCGCCACCCTGCAGATCGGCATCGGCGCCGTCCCCAACATGGTGGCCACCAAGCTGGCCGAGGGCCCCGGCGGCGGCTACGGCATCCACTCGGAGATGTTCACCGACGGGTTGATGCACCTCCACCAGGCCGGCAAGGTCACGAACGACGCCAAGCGGCTGTTCAACGGCGTTTCCGTCACCACCTTCGCCCTCGGCTCGTCCGAGCTCTACGCCTGGCTCGACGGCAACGAAGACGTGGCCTTCGTGCCGGTCCAGGTGGTCAACGACCCGACGATCATCGCCCAGAACCACGCCTTCGTGTCCATCAACGGGGCGCTCAGCGTCGACCTCTACGGACAGGTGGTGGCGGACAACATCGACGGGCGCCAGATCTCCGGGGTCGGCGGGCACGAGGACTTCGTGGCCGGCGCGGAGATGCGACTCGACGACCACTCGTTGATCTGCATCCGGTCGACGGCCGTGTCCAACGGGGTCACCCGGTCCCGCATCGTGTCCGTGCTCCCCGAGGGGTCGGTGGTGTCGACACCCCGGCACCACACCGGCGTCGTCATCACCGAGCACGGGTCGGCCGACCTGTCGGGTCGGACGGTGCGCGAGCGCGCCCTGGCCCTGGCCGAGATCGCCCACCCCGACTTCCGGGACGGACTGCGGGCGGCGGCGGCCGAACTCGGGCGACACTGACTCCCGTGCGACACTGATTCCCGTGGACGGTCGGGACGCAGCGGGCAGCGCCGCGGGCAGCGGCACCCGGGACACCGTCCGGGTGGCCAGCTTCAACGTGCACATGGGGGTCGACGGGTGGGGCCGCCCCTACGACCTGGTCGACGAGTGCGCCGCCCTCGACGCCGACATCCTGATCCTCCAGGAGGCCTGGACCCCCGACGACGGGTCACCGGGGACGGCGACCCTGGTCGCCTCCGGACTGGGGTACACCGTCGTCGCCGAGGCGCCGCTGGCCCACGCCCGGCTGTACGCGCCGATCGACACCGCCACGGGGCGCTGGGCCCCGATGCTCGGCCAGATCCGCAAGACGCTCCGACTGGACCAGGAGCGCTTCAAGGTGCCGGCCGGCTCGAGGGACCGCCCGGCACAGCCCGGCACCTGGGGCGTGGCGCTGCTCGCCCGGGTGCCGTGCCGGGAAGCCGAGGTCGTGTCGCTGGGCAAGCTGCGCCGGGACCCGGCGGCCCGCGCCGTGATCCGCTGCACCACCGACCTCGGCGGGCGTGGGCTGATCGTCCACGGCACCCACATGTCCCACATCACCCATCTGTCGCCGGCGCAGTACCGGCGTCTGGCCCGCCTCCTGCCGGCGCTCGACCGGCCGGCCCTGCTGGCCGGCGACATGAACATGTGGGGGCCACCGGCATCGTCGTTCTTCGCCGGGTGGCGGCGGGCCGTGATCGGCCGCACCTGGCCGGCCCACCGGCCGCACAGCCAGCTCGACCACGTCCTCGTCACACCCGCCGTCCGGGTGGTCGACGCCCGCGTGGCCGGTGGCACGGGTTCCGACCACCGCCCCGTCGTCGTGACGTTGGCGGTCGCCTGAGGCCCCGGGCGGCCGGGACGGGCCGGCGGTAGCGTCTCCGCCATGCCCGACACCCTGGACGACTTCGAGCGCTCGACCTTCACCCTGGAGGGTGCCACCCGCACCGTCTACCGGTCGGGCACCGGGCCGGCGGTGATCGTGATCAGCGAGCTGCCCGGCATCACCCCCAACGTCGCCCGCTTCGCTCGGATGGTGGCGGGCATCGGGTGCACCGCGGTCATGCCCCACCTCTTCGGCGACGACGGACGGGACCCGACGCTCCCCTACGCGGCGAAGGGGCTGTTCCAGGCCTGCGTGTCCAAGGAGTTCGCCACGTGGGCCCTCGACCGCACCAGTCCGGTCACCGTGTGGCTCCGGGCCCTCGCCCGGGCCGAGCACGAACGGTGCGGAGGACCCGGCGTCGGTGCCGTCGGCATGTGCCTGACCGGAGGGTTCGCGCTCGCCATGATGGTCGACGAGATCGTGCTGGCCCCCGTCCTGAGCCAGCCGTCGCTCCCCCTCCCGCTGTCGAAGACCCGGCGCGGGTCGCTCGGCATCAGCGACGCCGACGCCGAACGGGTCCGGGAGCGCGTGGCGGCGGGGGTCTGCGTCCTGGGCCTGCGCTTCTCGGGTGACCGGTCGGCGCCCCCCGAGCGGTTCGCCGCCCTCCGCGAGCTGCTCGGGGACGGGTTCGTCGGCGTCGAGCTCGACTCGTCGGCCGGCAACCCCCACGGGCACAAGAAGGCGGCCCACTCGGTGCTGACCGAGGACCTCGACGACCGGCCGGGCACACCCACGCGTGAGGCGCTCGACCAGGTCCTCGACCTGTTCCGGACCCGCCTGCTGGTGTGAGTGACCTGGTCGACGCCTGGCGGGCCCGGGGTCGCCTCCACACGGTCGGGGGCGACCGCGTCTTCGTGGTCGACATCCCCGCCACGGGCACGGTCTCGGCAGCACCCCTGCTGGTACTGCACGGCTTCCCCACCTCCTCGTTCGACTTCCACCAGGTGGTCGACACCCTGGCCGCCGACCGGCGCGTGGTGCTGTTCGACTACCCCGGCTACGGGCTGTCGGACAAGCCCGACCGCCCCTACCGGCTGGTCGACCAGGCCGACACGGCCGCCGCCGTGGTGGCCGACCTCGGGATCGACCGTGTCGGACTCCTGACCCATGACATCGGCGACACGATCGGCGGCGAGCTGCTGGCCCGCCAGCTCGGGGGCGACTGGCCCGTGGAGGTGACCGACCGCGTGCTGGCCAACGGCACCCTGTTCATGGACCTGGTGCAGCTCAGCTCCGGCCAGCAGCTGCTCGAATCCCTGCCCGACGAGCGCCTCGACTCCGGCGTGCTCACCCGGGACGCGGTGGTGGGGGGGCTGGTGGCCACCTACAGCCCGGGCCACCGGGTGGACGAGGCCGAGGTCGAGGCGGCCTGGGAGCTCATCTCGACCGGGGAGGGCGAGCGGCTGCTGGCGCGGCATGCCCGCTACATCGGGGAACGTCGACGGAGCGAGGACCGCACCACCCCGCCGGTGCTGGCCCACCCGTCACCGCTGACCGTCGTCTGGGGGACCGACGACCCCATCGCCGTGCCGGCCATGGCCGACCGGGTGGAGGCGGCGCGGCCCGACGCCCGGGTCGTCCGGCTCGACGGGGTCGGGCACTACCCGATGGTGGAGGCGCCGGGACCGTTCGCGGCGGCGGCCACCGGGCGCGCCTGACGGGTCCCCGCGCCCCGGCGGCGTCTGCGATCCCTCACGCGGTGGCCAGGATCTCGCCGTGGAGCACAGCGAACCAGCCGTCGGGCGATGCCGCCCAGCGGCGCCACCCGGCGGCGAAGGCCTCGAGGTCATCCTGTGCGGCGATACCGTGGGCCAGCAGCTGGCCCCCCAGGAACGACCCCGGCGCGCCGAACCGGTCGGCCCAGAGTCCGCCCCACCAGGCGCGCTCGTCCGCAGTGGCGAAGCACCACACCGACGCCGACGGCACCACCTCGTCGAATCCCGCCGCGTGGGCCAGGCCCAGCAGCTGTCGCCCGGCGTCCCACCGTGCCCGGTTCCGCCGGGTCAGCTCGCCGTAGGCGGCGATCGCCCGGTCGATGTCGGGCTCGGCCGGGGCGAAGGTGAACGTCGGGTAGTCGGCGTCGCGGGCGGCCACCACCCCACCGGGCCGGCACACCCGCCGCATCTCCACCAGGGCGGCCACGGGGTCGGCCACGTGCTGGAGTACCTGGTGGGCGTGGACGACGTCGAACGAGTCGTCGGCGAACGGCAGGGCGAAGAGGTCGGCCACCTCGAACGAGACCGGGGCGCCACCGGAGGCGTCCGATTCGGCCCGGGCCGCCGCCACCACCCCGGCCGCGTCGTCGATGCCGACCACCCGGCCGGGGGCGACCACCCGGGCCAGGTCACACGTCAGGGTGCCCGGGCCGCAGCCGACGTCGAGGAGGTCGAGCCCGGGGGCCAGACGGGGCAGGAGGTAGGCGGCCGAGTTGGCGGCCGTCCGCCACCGGTGGGACCGCAGTACGCCGTCGTCGTGTCCATGGGTGTACGTCGTGTCGGGCATCTCTCCAGCATGCGGCCCGTGCAATCCATCGGCAAAGTCCGATCTGTGAACTGTGGCATAAGCTATGATTATGGCAACGGCCGAGTGGTTGCGGACCTTCGTGGCCATCTACCGGACGGGATCGGTCACCGACGGGGCCGCGCTGCGCCACCTGTCGCAGCCGGCGGCCAGCCAGCAGCTGCGCTCCCTCGAACGCTCGGTCGGCGCCCGGCTGTTCGAGCGGACGCCCCACGGCGTGGATCCGACGCGGTCCGGACGCGAGCTCTACGGGTCGGTGGCCGACGCCCTCGACCGACTCGAGCCCGTGCTGACCGGACTGGACGGCGGGGCGCCCCCGGCGGCCGTTCCCGCCCTGCGGCTCGGCTCGTCCCCCGAGTACGCGGCCTACGGCGTCATCCCCCGACTGGACGTCGACGGGCCGGACCTCGCCGTGCGCTTCGGCACCGATGCCGAACTCGTGTCATTGGTCCACCACGGCGAGCTGGACGTGGCCGTCACCACCGGTGAGCCCACGCGGCGCACCCTCACCGCGCGTCCCCTCGGCGTCACGCGGTTCGTCCTGGTGTCGGCTCCGGGCCGACTGGCCCCGGTGGCCGGTGGCGACCTCGAGGGCCTGGCCCGCGCCCTGGCCGGGACGGACTGGGTCGCCTACAGCGCCGAGCTGCCCCGGACCCGCCGGTTCTGGCAGGCCTCGCTCGGCCGTCCGTTCGGCGCCACGCTGCGACTGTCCGCCCCGGACCTGCGGGCCGTGGCCGCCGCCGTGGCCCGCGGGCTCGGGACGAGCCTGCTGCCGGAGTACGCCTGCGCCGACGGCCTGGCCTCCGGCGACCTGGTCGAGGTGTGCCCGGTCGCCGACCTGGTGCCGCCCGAGCCCTGGTTCGTCGTCACGCGCGTGGCCGACGTGATGCGCCCGCAGGTCGCCGGGTTGGCGGCGCGCCTCGACCTGCCGGGTGCCGCGTGACGGTCGTCCGTCACCACCCGGTCACGCCGGTGACGGGGCGGCCGGACTCGAGGTAGACGGTGCCGGTGGCCGACAGGGCCTGGGCCACGCGACGGCCGACCGGTCCGCTCAACAGGGGCAGGGCCTCGTCCGGACCGGCCCACCGGGCCTCACTGATCTCGTCGACCTGGAGCACCAGGGCGCGCCGCCGGTCGGCGTCGACGACGCCGCAGTCGAACAGGAAGCGGATGCCGCCCGGTCGTCCGGGCCGGGGGTGGAGGAAGTCGACACAGGCCAGTCGCCCGGAGGACACCTCGAGCCCGGTCTCCTCGGCCACCTCCCGACGACAGCCCTGCCAGGGTGACTCCCCGTCCTCCTCGATCTGCCCGCCCGGGACGGTCCACCCCGACTTGTAGGTGGGCTTGAGGATCAGGATGCGGCCGTCGTCGTCCCGCAACAGGGCCCCGGCCGAGGCCGGCACCCGGGGGAGCACGTAGTCCTCCATGCCCCCATCCTGGCCGAACGGGCGACCGGCGGCGGACGGGTGGGGCGGGACGGCGGGCGGTGACGCGCCCTATCCGGTGGTGAGCGACCCCTCCAGCGCGGCCACGGCGACGTCGCGGGCCCACCGGTAGTCGGGCTTGCCCGAGGGTGACCGCCGCACGGTGTCGACGAACACCGCCTCGCGGGGCAGCTTGTAGCCGGCGAGGTGGGCGCGGCAGTGCTCGCGCAGGTCCTCGAGGCCCGGGTTCACCTCGAGCCCGGGCCGCAGCTGCACGACGGCGGTCACCTGGGAGCCCCAGCGCTCGCTCGGGGTGCCCACCACGATGGCGTCGAAGACCGCCGGATGGCTCTTGAGGGCCTTCTCGACCTCCTCGGGGAAGATCTTCTCGCCCCCCGAGTTGATCGAGACCGAGCCCCGTCCGTAGACGGCGATGGTGCCGTCGGCCAGCAGCTTGGCCATGTCGCCCGGGATGGCGTAGCGCACCCCGTCGATGACCGGGAAGGTGGCCGCGGTCTTCGCCTCGTCCTTGTAGTAGCCGACCGGGATGTGCCCGGACGTGGCCAGCATCCCCATCCGGCCGTCCCCGGGCCCGCAGAGCGTGCCGTCCTCGGCGATCACCACGTTGCCCGGGCCCATCTGGAAGACGGGGGCACCGTCCTCGTTCTGCCCGACCAGGCTGCCCTGCCCGCCGGTCTCGGAGGCGCCGAACCCGTCCATCACCACCACGTGGGGGAGCAGGCGGTTGAGCGACTCCTTCATGGACGGTGACAGGATGGCCCCACCGGAGCCGTAGACCAGCAGCTTGGACAGGTCGTGGGCGCCGACGCCGTCCGCCTCGAGGTGGTCGATGATCGGACGGGCGTAGGCGTCGCCGATGGTCATCACCACCCGCACCTCCTCCTCGGCCATGACCCGCAGGGCGAACTCGGGATCGAAGCCCAGGTCGCGGATGAGCACGTTGTAGGTGCCGGACAGCAGCGCCGAGAAGGCGATCCACCACCCGCCGCCGTGCATCAGGGGGCACAGCGTGAGCGCGCCCGGGATGGGGTAGTCCCCCGTCGCACGGGCGGCCACGTCGGCCAGCGTCACGACGGGGGCGATGCCCAGGAGCGGGTTCCCGCCACCGCCGACCACCGACAGGTAGATGTCCTCGTGCCGCCACATCACGCCCTTGGGCATGCCGGTCGTCCCCCCGGTCCACAGCCCGTAGAGATCGTCGGGGCCCCGTCCGGCACCGTCGGGACGGGTGTCGGCGTGGGCGGCGAGCAGCGCCTCGTAGCGGTCGTCGGCCACCAGGACCGGACAGTCCCACGCCAGCTGCTTGGCGGCCCGTTCGGCCCGGGCCTCGAGATCGGGCTCGGTCAGCAGCAGCCGCAGGTCGGCGTTGTCGAAGAGGTACTCGAGCTCCTCGTCGACGTAGCGGAAGTTGACGTTGACCGGCACGGCCCGGATCTTGAATGCGGCCAGGGTGGCCTCCACGTACTGGTTGCCGTCGTAGAGGTGGCAGCCGATGTGGTCACCGGGGCCGACGCCCGCCGCCGTGAGTGCGTGGGCCAGCCGATTGGCCCGGGCGTCGAGCTCGGCGAAGGTGAGGCGCACCTCGTCGTCCGTCGAGGACCGGACCACCAGGGCCGGTGCGTCGGGCGTGGTGTCGACGACGGTCTCGAAGATGTCGGCGAAGTTCAATCCGGCCATGTCCCCCCCCGGGAATCAACTCCTCCAACCGTACCGCGCCCGCCGCCGGTGGGGCGCGGGCGGGAAGGCACTCACACGAGCGACAGCTCGATCGGCCCGCCGTCCGGGTCGGCGCGGCCCACGACCGCGCCGGGCACCCCCATTGCGCGGTTCGGCACCGCGTGGCGCAGGCCGTGCCGTCCGACCTCGCGACCACCCTGCCGGGCGACCACCAGGCGGCGGCCGGTGAAGGTGGCCGGGCGCAGGAGGAGCCGCGGCGGCGGGTCGGCCGGGTCGACGATCGACGGGACCGCCGACGCCAGCGGCCGGGCCACCGTGACCGCCAGGCCCTGCGCCCCGGGCAGCTCCCTCCCCGACCGCAGCTCTACCGCCAGTCGGCGGCCGGCGGCGCGACCCCCGAGGGCGGCCAGTCCGGCCGTCTCCCCCGGGTGCACGAGGTTGCCGGCGGCGAGCAGCCCGGGTCGGGACGTGCGCCCCCAGCCGTCGGTCCGGGGGGCGAGGGTGGTCCGCTCGACGGTGAGCCCCGCCCGTCGGGCCAGTTCGTGTTCGGGCACCCAGTCCCCCGTGAAGACCACCGTGTCGGCCGCGATGCGCTCGACGTGGCCGGTCAGCAGGTCCTCGACGTCGACCGCCCCGAGCCGACCGTGGCCGTGCAGCCCCGCCACCCGTGACGACGTGCGCAGCGGCACGCGCAGTCCGACCCGGGAGGCGACGGCGAAGGCCGCGACGGTCTGGTGGCGGGGCCACTCCGTCACCATGGTCACCGTCGCCACCCCGGCGTGGCGCAGGGTGAGCACCGCCGAATAGGCGACGTGCTCCGCGCCGACGACCACGGCCCGCCGTCCCACCGGCAGGTGGCGCAGCAGCACCCACTGCTGCAGCTGTCCCGTGGTGAACACCCCGGCCGGGCGGTCCCCCGGGACGAGGCGGGCGGACCGGGGCCGCTCACGGGCCCCCGTGGCCAGGAGCACGGCCCGCGGTCGGACGACGTCGATCCCGGCGGGCCCGGCCAGCGTCACGGACCCGTCGTCGGCCACGTCGGTCACCGTGGTGGACAGCCGGATCGAGGCACCGGACGCGCCGGCCCGTCGGGCCAGGAGCCGGGCGTAGGCCGGTCCGGTCAGCGACCGGCGCAGGTCCTGCAGTCCGAACCCGTTGTGGTCGCAGTGCCGGGGCACCCCACCGGCCGCGCGCTCGCGGTCGACCACCAGGACCGGGCCGATCCCGGCCGATCCCAGTTCGCGGGCGGCGGTCAGGCCGGCCGGTCCGGCCCCCACCACCAGGACGGTGGGACCGGTCACCCCGGCACCCGTGTCAGGGTGCCGGGATCGGTGCCGGTCTCGGTGGCGACCAGCGCCACGACCTCGGCGCCGCAGTAGAAGCCCTGGCACCGACCGTTCATGGCGCGCGTCCGGCGGCGGACACCGCCGAGATCGGCGGCCGCCACGGGCCCGTGGCAGGCGTCCCGTACCTCGCCCCGGCTGACCTGCTCGCAGTGGCAGAGCGGCGTGCCGTAGGCCGGGTCGGCGGCGATGCGGACCGGGTCCTGCAGGGGCCGCACCTGGGAGGCGCCGAGGGGTGGCATGGACGGCACCACCGACCGGCGTACGGGCCCGTCCCAGACCGCGCCGGCCCCGTCCAGCAGTCCGGCGACGTGTTCGGCCACCGCCATCGCCGAGGTCAGCCCCGTCGAGCGGATCCCCCCGACGGTCACGTAGCGCTCGTCGGCGTGGACCCGGATCTGGTAGTCGCGGTGCTCGGTGGCGGCGCGCAGTCCGGCGTAGACGGCGGTGACCTCCTCCTCGACCAGGGCCGGGAGGATGCGCCGGCCGGCGGCGAGCAGGCCGGCGATCCCCGCGGCGGTCGATGCCGTGTCGGTGCGGTCGTCGAGGTCCTCCGCGGTGGGCCCGAGGAGCACGTTCCCCCAGGTCGTGGGCGATACCAGCACCCCCTTGGTCCGGGTGGTCGGGACCGGCAGGAGGATCCGGTTCACCAGCCGCCGGGCCAACTCGTCGAACACGATGAGCTGCCCCCGGCGGGGCCGGACGGTGAAGTCGTGGTGGCCGAGCAGGGCGTCGAGGCGGTCGGCACCGAGTCCGGCGGCGTTGACGAGCCACCGCGCCCGGACCACGCCGCCGGGCACCCCGAGTTCGTGGCCCGCCTCCCCCGTGGCCACCCGGTCCACCGGCTTCGACAGGAGCAGCCGGGCGCCCGCGCCGACGGCCTCGAGGGCGAAGGCCAGCGTGACCGACCACGGGTCGATGACCCATTCGCCGGGTACCACGAGTCCTCCCCGGGCATCGGGACCGAGATGGGGCTCCGCGGCCCGGACCTCGGCGGCGTCCACCGGTCGGGCCGCGCCGTAGCCGTTGGCGGCGGCCTTGGCCGCCAGTGCGGGGAGCGCCGCCTCCTGCTCGTCGTCCCAGGCCACCAGCAGGGCGCCGGTCCGCTCGACGGCGATCCCGGCGGCTGCCGCATAGGACGCCAGGAGGTCGTGCCCGTGGGACACGAGCCGGGACTCGAGGGAGCCGGGTTCGGTGTCGAAGCCGGTGTGGAGGACGGCGGTGTTGGCCTTCGACGTGCCGTCGCCGACGTCGGCCGCCCGGTCGAGGACCGCGACGGTCGCCCCGGCCAGGGTGAGGTGCCGGGCCACGGCACAACCCACCACCCCGGCGCCGACCACGGCGACATCGACCTCGGCCAGGACCGGCGGCGCCACCGGTCAGCCCGCGTCCGCCGCGGCCACGGCCCGGTCCGCCGCCCGACGGAACCGGGCGAGCCGCTCGCCGGCCTCGTCCGCGCCCATCACGGGCTCGTACCGGGCGGCCGGCTCGGGATGGGGTGCGCGGAGTCCGGCCCCAACCCCCTCGAGCCCCGTCCGGGCGAGGACGGCCACCCCGAGCGCGGTGGCGTGGGGCGACGCGAAGACCTCGACGGGGACNNCAGCGGGCCCCCCAGGTCGTCGGCGGCCGCCGCGGCCAGCACGGCCACCTGGGCGGCGAGGCCCTCGAGGGTGGCCCGCACCACATGGGCGGGTGACGTGTGCAGGTCGAGGCCCTCGAGGGTGCCGGTCGCCGAGGGGCGCCAGTAGGGGGCGCCCAGGCCGGCCAGGGCCGGCACCACGGTCACGCCGGAGGCGTCGGGCACGGACGTCGCCACGGCATCGAGATCGGCCGGGGAACGCAGCAGTCCCATGGCCACCAGCCAGGACACGGCCGCGCCCGCCGTGTAACTCTGACCGTCCAGGCAGTAGGAGACCGAGCCCGGCACCTCCCAGGCCACCGACGCGGACAGCCCGTGGGTCGACCGCCGCGGCACGGCGCCGGTCGTGACGAGCAGGAAGGCCCCGGTGCCGTACGTGCACTTGGCCTGTCCGGGGTCCAGGCAGCCCTCGCCCACCAGGGCGGCCTGCTGGTCCACGGCCAACCCCGTCACGGGGAGGGACGGGCCGAACGCCGCGGTGGTGCCGACCGGCGTGGCGCAACCGACGACCTCGGGCAGGTCGGACGCGGCCAGTCCGAACAGGGCCACCGCCTCGTCCGACCACCTGCGGCTGTCGAGGTCGAGGGCCATCGAGCGCGACGCCGTCGTCACGTCGGTCACGAACGCTCCCGTGAGGGCGTGCAGGAGCCAGCTGTCCGTGGTGGTCACCACCCCGTCGGTGGTCCGGTGGCGACGCAGCCAGGCCAGCTTCGGCGCCGAGAAGTACGGATCGAGGGGCAGCCCGGTCAGCTCCGCCAGACGCCCACCGTGCGGCGCAAGTTCGTCCGTCACCGTGACGGAACGCCGGTCCTGCCACGAGATCGCCGTGGTCAGCGGCCGTCCGGAGTCGCGCTCCCACGCCAGGACGGTCTCGCCCTGGTTGGCCAGGCCGATCCCGTGGACGACCACGCCGGCCCGGTCGATGGCGGCCCGGCCGGCCGCGATCACCGAGGCGAGCAGCTCGGCGGGGTCCTGCTCGACGGCGCCGTCCCCCGGCGTCGACGGGTGCACGGGGCACTCGGCCACGCTGCGCACGGTGCCGTCGTCGGCCACCACGAGCGCCTTGGTGGCCGAGGTGCCCTGGTCGATGGCCAGGATGTTCACCCGGTGCAGCCTCGGCGCGTCCCGCCCGTGTCGACCGTCACGCCGCAACGCTAGCCACCGCGGCCGGGGCCCGGACGCGCCGGTCGCCCGGCGGGCGGGCGGCGTCGACCCAGCGGGGAGTCCTCAGGCCACCACCGGCGTGCAGAGGTCAGCTGGCGGGCCGGACGATCTCGATGGCCGCCTCCGGGCAGGCCGTGACACAGGCACCGCACCCCGTACAGTCGCCGGCCCGGACCGCGTACGCCGTCATGCGGCGGTGGGCCCGGCTCCGCAGCCGGCCGAGGACGCCCAGCGCGTCGAACTCGGCCTCGTCGATCCGGCGCACCTCGAAGACGNNCCGCGGTCATCCATCGGCCGAGCCTACGGCCGCCGTCCGGCGGGCGCTCAACCGGCGGGCTCGTGCGCGCTGTACGAGTGGGACCCGGTGCCCGCCAGGTGTCCGCCGTCGACGATCAGGTACTCGTCCCGGATCGGCGTCCCGGCGAAGAAGCACTCGAGGATCTCCCTCGTGCCGGCGGCGTACCGGGCCTGGGCGGACAGCGACGTGCCCGAGATGTGGGGCGTCATCCCCTCGTGGGGCATCGTCCGCCAGGGGTGGTCGGCGGGGGCGGGCTGCGGGTACCAGACGTCGCCGGCGTACCCGGCCAGCTGGCCGTTCTCGAGCGCCCGGACCACGGCGTCCCGATCGCAGATCTTGCCGCGGGCGGTGTTGACCAGATACGTGCCCCGGCGCATCCGGTCGAACATGGCGTCGTCGAAGAGGTGCTCGGTCTCCGGGTGGAGCGGGGCGTTGATGGTCACCACGTCGCAGTGCGGCACCATCGTCGCGGCGTCGGGGTGGAAGGTGAGGCCGAGCTCGGCCTCGACCGACGGGTCGAGGCGGTGGCGGTCGGTGTAGTGGAGATCGACGTCGAAGGGCTTCAGGCGCTCGAGGACGGCGCGGCCGATGCGTCCGGCGGCCACCGTCCCGACCGACATGCCCTCGAGGTCGTAGGAGCGCTCGGCGCAGTCGGCGATGTTCCACCCACCCTTGCGGACCCAGTCGTGGGAGGGCAGGTAGTTGCGGACCAGACCGAGGATCATCATCACCACGTGCTCGGACACGCTGATGCTGTTCGAGTAGGTGACCTCGGCCACCGTGATCCCGGCGGCGATGGCCGCGTCGAGGTCGACGTGGTCGGAGCCGATGCCCGCGGTCAGCGCCAGCTTCAGTCGGGGTGCACGGGCGATCCGTTCAGCGGTCAGGTAGGCGGGCCAGAACGGCTGCGAGATGACGACGTCGGCATCGGCCAGCTCGCGGTCGAATTCCGAGTCCGGGCCCTCCTTGTCGGAGGTCACGACGAAGGTGTGCCCGCTCCCCTCCAGGTACGAACGCAGACCGAGCCCGCCCGACACCGAACCGAGCAGCTCGCCGGGCGTGAAGTCCAGGGCGCTGGGGCTCGGGACGGTCTGGCCGTCCGGGTAGCCGGCGATCACCGGGACGCTGTCCCGGGCGTAGGTCGTCGGGTACCCGTCGACCGGGTCCTCGTAGAGCACGCACAACACCTTGGCCATGACAGGTTCCCCCTCCGCTCGAAGACTGAACGATCAGTCAGGGACAGTCTGCCCCAGGGGCGGACCCCGGTCCACCGGGTCCACCGGCGCGCCGGCACGGGTCAGGCCTCGGCGAGTCCCCGGATCCCCTCGACGGTGGCCGTCATGTTCTTCGACCAGTGCCGGAGCCGGCGGGCGATGATCTCCTCGGCGTGCTCCGGGTCGGCGGCCGCCGCGGCCCGCGGCGGGCTCGGGCCCGGTCCCATGGTGGCGTGCATCCCGAGACGTACCTCGCCGTCGCTCCCCTCGAGCGTGTACCCCCAGACGGCCACCGACTCGTCCACCGACTCCACGGCCCAGGCGAAGGCTTCGCCCGGACGGAAGTCGACCACGATGCACGTCGTCGACCACTCGACGTCGCCGATCCGGTTGTGACCCCGGAAGCGTGCGCCCTGACCCGGATCGTCGAGCCACTCGCCACCCACGAACTCACGGGAGAACCGGGCCGGCAGGTCGATGTCGGTCACCAGGGCCCACACGCGTTCGACGGGAGCGGCGATCGAGGTCGACACGTCGACGCGATCCAGGTCGGGAGTCATGCGGGCCACCGGTCAGGCATCGAACGGGCCCCTACACCCGCGCCATGTTGTCGAAACGGGCGTGGTGTCCGATGAAGGCCAGGCGCGTCGTGCCGGTCGGTCCGTTGCGGTGCTTGGCGACGATCACCTCGGCCGTGCCCTGGGTCTCGGTGGCATCGGGGTTGTAGACCTCGTCGCGGTAGAGGAAGAGGACCACGTCGGCGTCCTGTTCGATGGAGCCCGACTCGCGCAGGTCGGCCAGCATCGGGCGCTTGTCCGGCCGGCTCTCCAGCGAGCGGGAGAGCTGGGACAGCGCCACGACGGGCACCTCGAGCTCGCGGGCGAGGATCTTGAGGCCGCGGCTGATCTCGGACACCTCGACCTGGCGGTTTTCCGAGCCGTGGCGGCCCGTCATCAGCTGCAGGTAGTCGATCACGACCAGACTCAGCCCCTCGCGGCTCTTCAGGCGCCGGGCGCGGGCCCGGATGTCCATGACCGTGAGGTTCGGGTTGTCGTCGATGTAGATGGGGGCCTCACTCATCCGGCTGATGGCGTTGCCGATCTTCGGCCAGTCGGCCTCCCGCAGCTTGCCGGTGCGCATGCGCCCGGCATCGACGCGGGCCTCGGACGAGAGGAGGCGCTGGGTGAGTTCCATGTGGCTCATCTCGAGCGAGAAGAGGAGCACGGGCTTCTTGAGCTTCACCCCGGCGTTGGCGACCATGCCGAGGGCGAACGCGGTCTTCCCCATGGCGGGGCGGGCCCCGACCACGACCAGGTTGGAGGGCTGCAGGCCGGCCAGCTGCTCGTCCAGGTCGGTGTAGCCGGTGGCCAGGCCGGTCACCGACTCGCTCCGGCTGAAGAGTTGCTCGAGGTGGTCGAGGGTCGCACCGAGCAGCTCCTCGAGCGGCGTCATGGTGTCGACCACCCGGCGCTGGGCCACGTCGAAGACCAGGCTCTCGGCCCGGTCGAGGACCTCGCTCACGTCCTCGGGGACCGAGTAGCCGAGCTCACTGATCTCGCCCGCCACCGCCACCAGGCGCCGCAGCAGGGCGAGCTCCTCCACGATCTTGGCGTAGTACTCGGCGTTGCCCACCGAGGGGGTGTTGGCCTGGAGCGAGACGAAGACCGACGCGTCACCGATGGACTCGAGCAGCTCGCGGCGGCGGAGCTCCTCGGTGACCGTCACCCAGTCGGCGGGCTCGCCCCGGCCGTAGAGGGAGGTGATCGCCTCGAAGATGTAGCCGTGGGAGGCCTTGTAGAAGTCCTCGGCCTTGCACGTCTCCATGGCCGTGGCGATGGCGTCGCGCGACAGCAGCATGGCCCCGAGTACGGACTCCTCGGCCTCCAGGTTGTGGGGCGGGACCCGTCCGCTGGCGCCGGCGCCCCCCGATCGGGGGATCAGGAGGCGGGGGGGTCGGGTGTCGTCGAAGGCTTGGACCATGGTGGGTCAACCCTCGCCGAACATGCCTGTGGAGCGTAAGGACATCTTCCTGCGGAAACCACCGTGTCGAGCTGTGGACCGACCGTGGATAACCCCTACCGCCCTGCGGACGCCGCGAACAAGCATGGGGACAGTGTGCCGGGTGGTTGTGACGACGGCGGTGACCCCGGACGGCGACGTGCCCCGGCCGGGGCCGGGGCACGCACCACGAATCGACCTCGGACCCGGTCGGGCCGGCGGATTCAGCCTTCGGCGACGACGTCGACCGTGAGCTCGAACACCACGCCACCGATCAGTTCGACGCGCACGTTGTGCTCGCCGACGGTCTTGATGGGCTCCTCGAGCACCAGGTCGTGGCGGTCGATGACCGCCCCGGTCTGCTCCTCGACGTGGCGGACGATGTCCGCCGCGCTGACCGAGCCGAACAGCCGGTCGTTGGCGGCACGGGCCGGGATCGTGATCGTGTTGCCCACCAGGGTCTTGGCCACCGTCTCGGAGCCCTCGCGGTCCCGGGCGTCCTTCAGGTCACGCGACCGGCGCATGGCGGCGGCCTGCGACTCGACCCCGTCGGAGGCCAGGATGGCCTTGCCGGCCGGGAGCAGGTGGTTGCGGGCGAAGCCTCCGGCGACATCGATGATGTCGCCACGCTTGCCGACCCCGTCCACATCGGTGCGGAGCAGGACCTTCATGACTCCTCACCCGACCCTTCGACGACCACGATCTCCTCGCCGGTGTCGAGCTCCACGACCTCGACCTCGACCACCTCGACCTCAGTCGGGGCGACGGCCGGCGGGGTTCCGTCGGGGATGGCGGTCGACGCGCCCTCCTCGCCGAGCGTCCGCTCCTCGTCGCGGCCCCGACGGCCGCCACCGAACCCACCGTCGCGGCCACCGCGGCCACCGCGGCCACCGGGGCGCTCCGTGGTGGTGCGCTGCGTGTAGGGAAGCAGCACGAGCTCACGGGCCGTCTTGATGGCGATGGCCACGTCGCGCTGGTGCTGGGTGCAGT
>PMFY01000323.1 GCA_003157945.1 Acidimicrobiaceae bacterium
GACGAGTACGTGATCAACGGCCAGAAGATCTACACCTCCCTGGCCGGCGGCGCCGACTACATCTGGCTGGCCACCCGGACCGACCCCGACGTCGCCAAGCACAAGGGCATCTCGATGTTCGTGGTGCCGATGGACACCCCCGGCATCAAGGTCGTGCCCATGCACCTGCTCGGGGACCACAACATCAACTACACGTTCTACGAGGACGTCCGGGTACCGGCGGCCAACCTGGTGGGCGGCGAGAACGAGGGTTGGAAGCTGATCACCAACCAGCTCAACCACGAGCGGGTCACCCTCTGCTCGCCCGGGATCATCGAGCGGGCCCTCAACGACACGCGCGCGTGGGCCCAGTCCACCAAGCTGGCCGACGGCCGGCGGGTGATCGACCAGGAATGGGTGCAGGTCCACCTGGCCCGTGTCTACGCCCGGCTCGAGTTCCTCCGACTCATCAATTGGAAGGTGGCGTGGACCGCCACCCAGGGACACCTGGACGTGGCCGACGCCTCCACCATCAAGGTGTTCGGCACCGAGTTCTACATGGAGGCCTTCCGCCTGATGATGGAGATCGTCGGCCAGGCCGGCTACCTGGCCAAGGGCTCACCCGAGGCCGTCCTCGCCGGGCGCCTCGAGATGTACGCCCGCAGCATGGTGATCCTGACCTTCGGTGGGGGCACCAACGAGATCCAGCGGGACCTGATCGCCATCTTCGGCCTGGGCATGCCCCGGTCGCTGCGCTAGTCCGGCCCGACACCACCGAGAGGGAGAGCACACACCATGGACTTCTCATTCAGCGAGGAGCAGGAGGCCGTCCGCGAGCTGGCGGACCGGATCTTCACCGACCTGTCGACCCAGGAGCGCCTGCGCGAGCTCGAGCTCGAGTCGGACGGCGACCGCTTCGATCGCAAGCTGTGGTCCGAACTGGCCGCCGCGGGCCTGCTGGGCATCGCCCTGCCCGAGGCTGTCGGGGGAGCCGGGCTCGGTTTCCTGGAGACCGGCCTCCTGGCCGAGGCCACCGGTCGCACCGCCGCCTACGTCCCCGTGGTGGAGACCCTGGCCGCGGCCGCCGCGGCGATCGCCCGGTTCGGCTCCGAGGACCAGCAGCAGCGCTGGCTCCCCGCGGTCGTGAGCGGAGACTCCGTCCTGACCACCGCGCTCGTCGAGCTGGGCGGTACGCCCGGCGCGCCGTCCACCGTGGCCGAGGCGTCGGGGGACGGATGGACGCTCACCGGCGTGAAGGACTGCGTCCCGTCCGGCACGTTCGCCGACGCCGTGCTCGTGCCGGCCCGCATCGAGCCCGACGGTGTGGCCGTGTTCCTCGTCGGGACCGGGGCCCCCGGCGTCGCCATCGAGCGCCAGGTGGCCAACAACGGCCAGCCCGAAGGTCTGCTGACCCTCTCCGGGGTGGCCGTCGGGCCGGATGCGCTGCTCGGCTCGGTGGGTGACGGGCCCGCCGTCATCGAGTGGCTGGTCCAGCGCAGCACCACGGCACTGGCGCTGATGCAGGCGGGTGCGGCCGCAGCGTCGGTCTCCCTCCTCGCCGAGTACACCAAGACCCGCGAGCAGTTCGGCAAGCCGATCGCCACGTTCCAGGCCGTGGGGCAGCGGGCCGCCGATGCCTACGTCGACGCCGAGGCCATCCGACTGACGGCGTGGCAGGCCGCCTGGCGCCTGGCCGAGGGCATGCCTGCCGACAAGGAGATCGCCGTCGCCAAGTTCTGGGCGGCGGACGGCGGGCAGCGCGTCGTGCACGCCGCGGTCCACCTCCACGGCGGCGTCGGCGTCGACCGCGAATACCCGCTGCACCGGTTCTTCCTCAACACCAAGCACATCGAGCTGACACTGGGCGGGGCCACCGACCAGCTGCTCCGCCTGGGCGCCACGCTGGCCGCCGAGCCCGCCTGACCGGAGCGACCCTCACCCCGCCGGCCCTGGGCGACTCCCCGTCGATCGGCCAGCCGTCGATCGGCCAGCCGTCGATCGACCGGGGGTCGATCGACCAGGGGTCGATCGACCAGGTCGTGCCCCGGGGCGGCGCGGCCCGGTCGTAGGCTCGAGGTGGAGACGAAGGGAGACACGCCATGGTGATGGGCAGACGCCCGGGGGTGCAGCGGTCGTCCTGGCCCGTGGCCGTGACCGACCTCATCGGACTGGTGGGCGAGATGGGCCTGGGGATGGCCCGTGTCCCGTTCCGCCGACCCTGGTCGGGCCAGGGGAATCTGGCCCACAACGTGGCCGTGTCCGTCACCCGCGAGACCATGCGCACGTTCATGGGGTACTCGACGTCGCTCCCCGTCGACGAGTTCCGGTCGATCGAGCTCGTCCTCGACGACCTGTGCGGTGTCGTCCTGCCGCCGATCGTCAGCTTCCGGGGCGCGGACCACGAGGACGGCGCAGTCGGTGGCGTCCTGGGGGAGTGGATCCGACCCCGCAACGGGCGGTCGGGGGGCACCATCGTCTACCTCCACGGTGGAGGCTACGTGGGGACGTCGCCCCGGATGTACAGCGTCTTCGCGGCGTGGCTGGCCCGTCGCACCGGGTGCGACGTCTTCCTCCCCGACCTGCGCCTCGCCCCCGAGTTCCCGTTCCCGGCCGACCTCGAGGATGCCGTCGCCGTCCTGCACGGACTGCTGGCGGACGGCGTCGACCCCGAGCGGATCGTGATCGCCGGCGACTCGAGCGGTGGGGGACTGGTCACCACGCTGGTGGCCGCCGAGGTGGTGCCCGAGCAGTTGCCGGTGGCCGCGGTGGTCCTCTTCTCGCCCGAGGTGAACCTGCAGCTCGACCTCCCGTCCGTGCGCGACAACGCCCGCCTCGACATCCTGCCCTGGAACGTTCCGACATCGGCCTATCTCCACGGGGTCGACCCCTCATCGCCCCTCGTGTCGGCCTCGTCGCAGGATCTCGAGGGATGGCCGCCGACGTTCGTGTGCGTCGGCGGCGACGAGATGTTCCGGGACGGCATCCGCAAGTTCACGTCCCACCTCGACGAGGCCGACGTCGACGCCGAGGTGCACGAGGAGCCGGGGATGTTCCACGTCTACCCGATCCTCATGCCGTGGTCGGATTCCGGGCGGCGCACGATCGCAGCGGCAGGCGCCTTCGTCCGCAGCCGGCTGCCCCCGGTCGTCGAGGCCGTGGCTGCG
>PMFY01000445.1 GCA_003157945.1 Acidimicrobiaceae bacterium
CCGACTCGCTGGGTGAGGACGATGTACACGGCCCAGCCGACTGCAGCCGTGCCGGCGTACCCGACGCCGACCACGTTGATGTCGCCGCGCCAGGGTTGGGTGACGAGCACGACCCCGAACCCTGCAGCGCCGACCCAGATGAGCGCTCTGCGGCTGTGACTGTGCACAGCAGCGACGGTCATCGGACCGAGGAACTCGATGGCCACCGAGGTGCCGAGGGGGATGCGCTCGATCGCCGCCAGGAAGGCGATCGTCTGCACGCCCGTCGTGATGCCCAGTCCGACCAGCACCGGCGCGTCGTGCCGGCGGAGGGAGCGCAGGGGTGGCCGGGCGACGGCCAGGAAGATCACCGCCCCGGCCGTGAGTCGCAGCCATGCCGTTCCGGCGGGTCCCACCGTCGAGATCAGGTGCACCGACAGCGCGGAGCCGAGCTGGACCGAGAGCATGGCGCCGATCGCCAGCGCCGACGGCGGCACCGCGCCGGTGCCCGGTCCGCGCCCGCTCACCGGCGGCTGCGCCGCATGCACGGCGTGGCGGACGCGACGAACCGGTTCGCCTGCCTCGGCCCATCCCCGCGAGTTCCTATGGGGGTGGCCGACCCATTCCGCTCAGTCATCGGCCACCGGTCGACGGGACGGTGCCGGCGCACCGGGATCGAACACCGCCAGGGAGAACCTCGTGGGCGTGCGCGAGGAGTTCACATAGGCGTGCGGCGTGTCGCCGGGGAACGAGGCCGCGTCCCCGGGGTTCAAGGTGAGCGACCGGTCGACGACCTCGACCGTCAGGACACCCTCCAGGACGTGCACCAGTTCCTTGGTCCCGGCCGTGTGCGCCTCGCTGGCGTGGCGGTCCCCCGGGCCGAGGACCCAGTCCCACAGTTCGATCACGTCCGGAGGCTCGGTGCCGGCCACCAGCACGCCCCGCCCACCGTGCAGGCCGCTCCAGAGGACGGCCCCCTGGCCCGAGCGGTTGACCCGCACCGGCTTGGGCTGCGGGGGCTCGACCAGGCCGGGCAGGCCCACGCCGAGGGCGGCGCTGATCCGCAGGAGCGTTCCGACGCTCGGGTTCGCCGTTCCCTGTTCGACGTTGACGACCATGCGACGGCTGACCCCGGCCGCCTCCGCCAGCCGGTCGAGCGTCCAGTGTCTCGACCGCCGCTCCGCCCGCACCCGGTCGCCGATCGCGGAGGCCAGGCTCGCCGTGGTCTCGTCCATTCGTGCATCATAATGCACCAATCGTGCATCGCTATGGGGGCAGCCGACGGGCCGGCGCCGCCGCGCCGGTCACCGGTGGACCACCGACACCCACGGGAACGCCCACGGGCCGATGGCATGATGGGACCCATGTTCGAGCGGATGGCCGACGCCGGTCGGAGGGTGCTCGTCCTGGCCCAGGAGGAGTCCTGCCTGGCCGGGCACGGCCACATCGGCACGGAGCACCTCCTGCTCGGACTGCTGTCCGTCCCGGTCACGAGCGACCTGCTCGAAGCCGTCGGGATCGCCCTCGACCCGATGCGCGAGCAGGTGAGCCGTACGTTGTCACCACACCTTGGAGGCCCCGGCTCCCCTGCGTTCACACCGCGGGCGAAGAAGGTGCTCGAACTGTCGCTCCGTGAGGCGCTCGACCGTCAGAGCCCGAGCATCGGGCCGGGCGACATCCTCCTGGGCATCCTCCGGGAGGGCGAAGGAGTCGCGACCCAGCTGCTGGTCGGCCAAGGGGTCGATCTCGTGGCCCTGCGTCAGCGCGTCCTCGAGCGGCTCGAAGGAGAGCCTCCCTCCGACCCGCAGGCGCCGGTGGACCGGTTCGGCGTTGCGTCCCGGTCGGTCCGGCCACCGGGCCGACTCGGCGGCCGCGTGTTCCCGGGTCAACGCCCGGATGCCTGCGTCGTCTGCGGCCGGGACACCTGGGAGGTCGACCACTTCGTGACGGACGGGAGCGTGCTCCTCTGTCAGGTCTGCATCGACGACGCCGCCGGTGCCATCCGCGACGCCGCACCCGACCAGCACCGGATCTCGCTCCCCCCACGCGTCTTCGGCACCGTCCCGTCGCCGGAGGCACCGGGCGCCATCGCTGAGGCGGTGGCGCGGGTGACGGGACCCGAGCCGGAGGGTGGCTGGGGGCCGTTCCTCGAGGACGCCGCCGAGATCCGCGAGGCCCTGCACGAGGCCCAACAGCGCAGCGGCAGCACCGGTGCGCAGGCGATCGTGCGCCGGGTCCGCTTCGTCTCCGACGAGCACGCCTGGATCTTGCTCACCGTGCATCTCGGTCCGTCGCTCGGCGGCTTCCCATTCGAAGGTCCGGTGAAGCGCATCGACGGATCGTGGAAGGTCAGCCGGGAACTAGTGGCGACGATGCTCGGTGCCGCCGGGATCCAGCTACCACCACCGACCTGAGACCGGCGTCGATCACCCCCCTGGTCCCAACGTACTCCCGGGTGGGGGGCTTGCGGCAAGGGCCCACGCCGTGGTGACAATGCACGTCCCTTCCGGTTCGACGGCGGGCACGATCGACGGTGGGGACGAGGCAGACCTGAGGGGTCTGGGAGGGCAGGTGGACGGGTGGGCAGCTACGTGATCGGGTTCGACGGGCTGGGCCGGAACGACATCGGCGTCGTCGGCGGCAAGGGGGCGCACCTCGGCGAGCTCTCCCGGGTGGCGGGCGTCCGGGTACCGGCCGGCTTCTGCGTGACGACGGACGCCTTCCGCCGGATCGTGGCCGATGCGCCGTCGATCGACGAACGGCTCGACCGCCTCACGCGTGTGCGCCCGGACGACCGGGAGGCGATCCGCACGGTCAGCGCCGAGCTCCGCGATGCCGTTGCGTCGGTCACGATCCCCGATGATCTGGCGGCGGCCATCGCCGCGGCGGTGGCCCGGCTGGGTGCCGACGCCGCCTACGCCGTCCGATCCAGCGCCACGGCGGAAGACCTGCCCACCGCATCATTCGCCGGTCAACAGGACTCGTACCTGAACGTCATGGGCACGGCCGCCGTGCTCGAACACATCAGCCGGTGCTGGGCGTCCCTGTTCACCGAGCGGGCGGTGGCCTACCGGGTGGAGCACGGCATCGACCACCGGCTGGTGCAGATGGCCGTCGTCGTCCAGCGCATGGTCGTGGCCCGGGCGTCGGGCGTGATGTTCACGGCCGACCCCGTGACGTCCGACCGGACGGTCGTCGCCGTGGAGGCCACCGTCGGCCTGGGCGAGGCCCTGGTCTCCGGTCGGGTGACCCCGGGCTCCTACCGGGTGCGCGACGACGGGATCATCGAACGATCCATCGCCACCAAGCCGTTCGCCGTCCGGGCCTCGCCGGCCGGCGGGACCGAGGACGGGGCGATGGGGCCGGCCGGTCGGGACGATCCGGCGCTCACCGATACCGAAGTCGTGGACCTGGCGCGGCTCGGCCGGCGGATCGAAGCGCACTTCGGCAGCCCCCAGGACATCGAATGGTGCCTGGACGATGACGACGTCCACGTCGTCCAGAGTCGACCGATCACGACGCTGTTCCCGATCCCGGTGACGGACGACGGGGAGAACCACGTCTTCGTCTCCGTCGGCCACAACCAGATGATGACTGACGCCATGAAGCCGCTGGGGATCTCGCTCTGGCTCCGGACGACCCCGCGACCGATGTTCGTGGCCGGCGGGAGACTGTTCGTCGACGTCGCCGGACAGCTGGGCTCGCCGACCGGCCGCGCCGGACTCCTGGAGGTCATGGGACGGGGCGACCCGCTCATCGGGGACGCCCTCGAGACCGTCCTGGAACGTGACGGGTTCGTCCCGTCGCTACCGGACCCGGATCGGGACGGAGGGGTGCCGGGGGGCGCTCCGGCGCCCCTCGAGACCGACCCGGCCATCGTCGCCGAGCTGATGGCGGGCACGCAGGCGTCCATCGCCGCACTGCAGCGCGACATCGCCACCACGTCCGGAACGGCCCTGATGGAGTGCATCCTGGCGGACATCCCCGAGCTGCAGCGGATCCTCTTCGATCCGCGGAGCCACCAGGTGTTCATGTCGGCCATGGAGTCCACGTGGTGGCTCAACGAGCACCTCGAGGCGTGGCTCGGGGAGAAGAACGTGGCCGACACGCTCACGCGGTCCGTCCCCGACAACGTGACGTCGGAGATGGGACTGGCCCTCCTCGACGTCGCCGATGTGATCCGGCCGCATCCGGAGGTGATCGCCTACCTGCAGCACGTCGACGGGGACGAGGACCTCCTCGACGGCCTGACCGGGCGGGCGGGCGGGAGGGAGGCCCGGGACGCCCTCGAGGCGTTCCTCGACCGTTACGGGATGCGCTGCGTCGGCGAGATCGACATCACGAGGCCGCGCTGGGCCGAGCGCCCCGCCTCGCTCGTCCCCGTGATCCTCGGCCACATCCGGAACGTTCCTGCGGGTGCCGGCCAACGGCGGTTCGAGGAGGGACTGGAAGCGGCCCGGCGGAAGGAACACGACGTGCTCGAGCGTGTGCGGGCCCTGCCGGAGGGTGCGCAGAAGGCGGACGAGACGAAGCGCCACATCGACCGGGTGCGGACCTTCATCGGCTACCGCGAGTATCCCAAGTACGGCATGGTGAGCCGCTACTTCGTCTACAAGCGGGCCCTCCTGGGCGAGGCCCGGCGCCTGGTCGACGCGCAGGTTCTGCGCGAGCCGGAGGACATCTTCTACCTCACCCTGGACGAGCTCGACGCTGTCGTGCGGACGCACCAGATCGACCGGCGGCTCATCGACCGGCGCCGGGACGAGTTCCGGGCGTACGAGGCACTCACGCCTCCCCGGGTCTCGACGTCGGACGGCGAGGTGGTCACCGGCGCGTACCGTCGCTCCGGTGGGCCATCCGGCGCGCTGGTCGGCCTGCCGGTGTCCGCCGGGACGGTCGAAGGGAGGGCCCGCGTCATCACCGACATGGCCGAAGCCGATCTCGATCCGGGGGACGTCCTGGTGACCCCCTTCACGGATCCCAGTTGGACACCCGCGTTCGTGGCGATCGCGGGCCTGGTGACCGAGGTGGGGGGCATGATGACCCACGGCGCGGTGATCGCCCGGGAGTACGGCCTGCCGGCCGTCGTGGGCGTGGAGCGGGCCACGAGCATCATCCGCGACGGGCAGCGGATCCGGGTGGACGGAACGAACGGCTTCGTCGAGATCCTGTCGTGACCGGAACCGGAACCGGAACCGATCCCGGCGGCCCACCGAGGTCCGCTCAGCGCGTGCCGTAGGCCTCGACGAAGTCGTCCAGGGTCGCGGTGCACAGGGAGTGCCGGTTGCTCGGGAGCGTGCACGTCTCGATGTAGCTCCCGCTCCTTCCCGCCGTCCCCGGGTGGAACGTCACGACACCGTTGGCCGGGTACGGGCCACCGGAGCCGGCGCCGGAGCCCTTCACCCCCGGCGGATCCAGGAACCCGACGATCCCGTCGCCGATCTGCTCGGACGATTCGCCGGCATAGGGGCCGGGGCAGACCGACGGCGTGCCGGCGTGGTCGACGGCACACTGGCTCGCCGCCGCGGTGAACAGCGGTGTCGTCTGCGCGTAGAGGCAGCTGGCACATGCGCTCGTCTGACCACCGACGACCTGTTCACCGGTGTCGGGGGTGGCACCCGAGGTCGTGGGCTCGGGCTGCCCCTGCGGATAGGCCGCGAGATCGCTCGAACCGTCGGCGCCGATGGTGGCGGCGCACGCCCAGCCGGTCGGCGCCAGGATCTGCATCTGGCCCTGGGCATCGGTGTAGACGGCGATCTGGTCCACCAGGCTCGACGGAATCGACTCCGCCACTGTGGACGGCAGGCTCGGCGTGCCCGTCGGTTGGATCCCGTACGTGGTGGGACAGACGACCTGGGCGAGCCGAGCGGAGACCGTGGGCACCGCGGCGGGTGCGGACGTCGTCGATGCGGTCGTCGTCGAAAGGGGTTCGGTCGTCGTCGTCACCCCCGACCGCACCCTGGTGGTCGTGGTGCTCGAGCTGCTGGCGCCCCCGCACGCCGCCAGAACGAGGGACAGGCCTCCCACTCCCATCGCGATGAAGATGCTCCGTCGCACGGGTGACCCCCTCGCACTTGTCCGGTCAGAGGATTGTGCACCCGATCAGCACCGTGGCCAAGGTCACCCCGTGGCGCCCGCGATCGACAGAGCGGATCGACGGGCGCGGTAGCGCGTCACGGCGGGTCGATGGAGGCCCGACCGGAGTCGGCGACATGCCGGCTCCACGAGCTCCCGTCCCAGTAGCGGTACTCGCAACGACCCGTGGGGTCCACGCACCAGCTCGCCGGGACCGGTGGGTCCGGGTCGGCGGGTGCCGACGGCCTCATCGGCAGGCCCGAGAGGATGACGAGCAGCCCGACGGTGCCGATGCCGGACAGTCCGCGGACGAGCCCGAACAGCGAGAAGAGCACGAGCATCCCACCGGCCGAGATGGCGGTGACCCCCGGGCCGGTCATGCGGCGGACCAGGCGCACCACGAGGTCGAGGGCGCCGACGACCACAGCCAGAGCCAGGGCGATGCTCACGAGTTCGGCCGAGACATGGTCCCTCTGGGCGAGCGTCTGGGCCGGTGGATGCGTGAAGTACGTGTGGCCGTTCGCCACCAGCCACGGGCTCGACGGCTCGGCGATGTGGTAGTCGAAGTAGAAGGCCACCACCGCTCCGGCCCAGATCCAGGCGGCCGCCAGGAAGGCGGCACGCCACACCATCGACGACACGCGGAGCGAGGGCCTGGTGGGGCGCGTCACGGTGTCGGCTCCGGCGCGGGCCCGGCGGACCCTCCAGGCGGACCGCCGAGGAGCCGGGCGAAGTGGAGCGCCTGGTCGAACAGGGCCGTGGCCGGGGCCCGGTCCCCGTCGAGTTGGGTCAGCATCTCCAGGCCCAGATAGAGGGCGACCACGGCGAACCCCACCGACTCGGCCGGCACGAGGGCTCCGAGCGGCGAGTCCCCCAGGGCTCCGGTGACGGCGTCACGGGCGAACCCCGTCCACGGAGCGATTCGTCGGGCCACCTCCGCGCCGAGGCCGGGAGTCGTGGCGGCGCCGGCGATCATGGCCACGAGCACGGCGACATATCCGGCGTCCAGGTCCTCACGGAANNTAGAAGATCAGGCCCTGGTTGATGCCGGCCCGGTCGGCGATGACCCGGGCACTGGCCCCGGCGTAGCCGTGGTCCTTCAGGGTCGCGATAGCGGCGTCGACGAGCTGCCGGCGGGTCGCCTCCCCACGGGTCGTGCGCACCGCGCCAGCCGTCGTGACTCCTGCCTCCACCATCGGGACACCTCCAACTTGAGCGACTGCTCAACTACTGTACCGCGACATCCGCCTCGTGCACCCCGGACGCGGAAAATCCCGGCGTCCGGGCCCTCGGGGCCGAGAAACCGGGACTTCCGATAACGCTCCGGTGCCACGTACGTGAACACCTGTTGGTGGGGTGTCGGCGTAGGGGTCTGACCTGGACGGTAGCTCCCCGGCGGCCGGCGACTTCCTACGCCAGGGGCCGGATTTTCNNGCCCAATTCAGCGGGTGGTGATGACTCAGTCAGCGGCCGCTGCGAGGCGGGGATACTGCTACGAGTGTCAGTTGACCGGTAAGAGCGTTGCTTGTCCCCCGCTGACCACCAAGAACTCGGCGGCCGGTGGCCCGCCCTTGGACTCGTTCCCGGGCCAGTGCCAGGACCCCGCGTTGCACGGCACGGTGATCAGCTCCGGCTGGCCGGTGACCTCGAGGGCGCAGTGATCGGCGGCCGTATAGGTCTGCGTCGGCGTCCCCTGACCCCACATGATGTTCCAGCCAGGGGGGTCGTTCGGCGTGCCACCTTGGGCGAAAGTCAGGTTCCAGTACCAGGTGAGTCCCGGCGGGGCCGGAGTCGACGGTCCATGGAGGGGGCCGACGACCAGTGCGGCGCAAGCAAATGCCAGGACGGCGACGAGTGCAGCCACGTAACACCTCCGCCCACCGCGCCAAGACGTCTTCTGCTCCGACACGGGTCCAAGTGTCGGCGCGCAGTCCATCGTCACGCTCATGGTCCCCAACTTCTCTCAGCGACCGGAGCCACGTCCGGAGCGGTCGTCATCAGAATCCCGACCCGCTGCGGGTGAAGTAGGACCAAGCCGCATCGACCGGGTCCACGCCGCCGCCGTGATCACTGCCAGATCGCCGAAGGTCATTCGACGAAGGCGGCGGCTCGACCAGCCGCGGTTCCTCAACGTACGGCACGTTCGGCGGCTCGTCCTTCCACGTCTTGCCGTCATCGCGGACCAGGTAGGTGGGGGTGCCGTCCGAGAACCAACGGTGCTCGTGCCGCCGGAACGGATCGGTGCACCAACCTTCTTCAGACATCCGCCCTCCCGTACAACCCGCCGGCCATCATCATCGAGCGTAGTCCCGTGAGTGCGGAATCGGCAGGGACGACGTGCCTCGTCTGCTCCATGAGCCCCACCGCGTCCGACTGGCGCCCTGTGGCACTCGAGACACCCAGTGCGGCAGAGCTTGAGTCCACCGGCGCCAGCACAGCGGCGCCGGCCTTGCCGCAGCCATCCCGAGTGCGGATCGTCCCATGAACGCGGAACGTCCCGGCCTCCGCAAGGGAACCCGGGACTTCCGTAACTGCATCGCCGCTGCTTTCGCAAACGGCTCATGGTGGCGGGGGCAGGATTTGAACNNGACCTTCGGGTTATGAGCCCGACGAGCTACCAGACTGCTCCACCCCGCGTCGTGAGGGGACAGAGTACCACTCCCCTACGGGGTGCCGTCCAGCCGCGCCGGATCGCCTTGCACCGCCCACCGGGCCCCTGGTCAGCTGTTGAGGCCGGCGATGGCGGCCTGGCCCGGGTTGGTTGTCGTGGTCGTCGTCGTGCTGGCCACCGGTCCGCCGGTCAGGGCCTGGACCTGCTGCAGGTACGACTCCATCGAGTTGATATCGGTCTGGTAGTTGCCGAGGTTGCCCGCCTTCAGGTCGACCTGGGACTGCGTGTACGCCGCCTGGGCCTGGGCCAGGAGCGCCTGGGCCTGTGGCGACAGGGTCGTCGATGATCCGGGCGTGGTCGGACTGGCCTGGACCGGCGCGGCAAACAGCTGGGTCAGCGCCGACGACAGGCTGTTGCCGATCGCCGCCGGCTGGTTGCCGTAGACGGCGATGACGCGCTGCAGTACCGGGAACGGGTTCCTCGACGACTCCACGTAGAGCGGCTGCACGTACAGCAGCGCGTTGGCCACGGGGATCATCAGTACGTTCCCCAGCAGCACCGACGAGCCGTTCTGGTTGAGGAGCGAGATCTGGCCGGACACCGTGGGTGTCGCACTGATCTTGGCGGCCACGATGGCCGGGCCGTTGACCGGGTTGTCACGGGGGGTCACGAACATCTGGAGCTGGCCGTAGTGGCCCGGGTCGGACCCGGCGACCATGAATCCGGACAGTGTCTGGATCTGACTGCCGGTCGACACCGGCACGAGCGCGTCGAGCAGGTTGAACGACTGGGTCGTCTCGCCCGGGATGCGCATCACCTGGTAGATCGGCGACATCCGCACCAACTGGCCGGTCGAGACGACCTGGCCCTGGGCGTTGACCGTCTGCGTCGTGGCGGCCGCCTGGAGGGGCGAGCCCGAACCGGGGTCGGGCGAGAGCGTCCACGCGTCAGCGGCGCTGTAGAAGCTCGAGGCCTTCACGATGTGGTATTTCCCGTACATGGTGGCCTGGACGGTGAAGATGTCCTCCGGGTACCGCAGGTGCGCCCGCAGATCAGCCGGCATCTTCGACGACGGGGTGAACATCCCGGGGAACGCCTTCTCGTACGTCTCGATGATCGGGTCGTTGGGGTCCATCACGTAGAACGTCATCTTGCCCGTGTAGGCGTCGATGACGACCTTGACCGAGTTGCGCACGTAGTTG
>PMFY01000268.1 GCA_003157945.1 Acidimicrobiaceae bacterium
CCGAGCATCGTCGACACCCCGCTGATCGACGACATGCGTGAGGTGCTCGAGTCGAGTGGCTTCCCGCTCATCGACGTCGAGTCGGTGTCGACCGCGGTGGTGGACCTGCTGTCGGGCGAGACGTCGGGTCAGGCCATGGTGATCCAGGCCGGACGGGAGGCGATCCCGTTCCGGTTCGCCCGCCCGCCCGGGCCGCGGGCGGGTGGTGCCGTCGGGCAGATGCCCCCCGCGGAGTTCGCCGCGCACGACCAGGTCTGAGGCGCCGGCGCCGGACCCCGTGCGCCGTTCCCCGTGCGCCGTGGCGCGCCTCAGCTGTCCGGCGTCAGTTGGCCAGCGACGGCGGGATCACGGCCGACCCGCGCCGGCGCAGCTCGTCGACGAGCAGTTCCTCGGACACCCGCTCGAGCTGCTTGGCCAACGTCTCGGACCGGGTGGCCGCCGTGCGTCGTGCGGACCGATCCGGTGCCGGACCCGCGACAGTCTCGGGAGCGCCATCCCGCGGGCCGTCACCCGGACCCTCCGCCGCACGTCGCTCGGCCTCGGCTTCGAGGAGCGCGATGAGCGCCACCGCCTCGTCCTGGGTGAACCGCCCACCCCCCTGGCGCTGGGTGAGGCCGAGCGGACCGCGTGCGTCGCGGAAGCCGGAATGCCCTGCGGACTCGACGAGTGCGGTCAGGTAACGGAGTTGGCGCGCCGTTGCCGGGGGGCCGGAAGGCTGGCCGAACGACATGGCATGTGACCGGACGGGTCGGACCGGAGCGACGGCCGACAGGGTCGGTGACGACCCCCGGCCTCCGGAACGGAGAGGTCCGGCTCAGGACACCCGGCCGACGCCGGCCAGGCCATCGGTCCGGACGCCGGTGATCCACACGCTCGCCCCGGTGTACGGGGCCTCGATCATCGAGCCACCGCCCACGTACATGGCCACGTGGTCGCCGCCGCCGGCGCCGTAGAACAGGAGGTCGCCCGGCTCGATGTCGGCCATCGAGATGTGCGTCGTGCTGGCGTACTGAGCGCCCGAGTAGTGGGGGAGGCTGATGCCGACCTGGGCGTAGGCCCACATGACCAGGCCCGAGCAGTCGAAGCCGGCCGGCGTGGTGCCGCCCCAGACGTAGGGGACGCCGATCTCACGCTCGGCGGCCTGGACGGCTCCGGTGGCGCCCCCCGACAGCGGCGGCGGGGGAGCGGACGGCGTGCTGACCGTGGAGCCGCCGCCCGACGAGCCCCCGCCCGAGCTGCTGCTCGAACCGGTGGACGTGGTCTGACGGGTCTGTTGGACCTGGGCCGCCTTGGACGCCGCGACCTTCTGGTTGAACGCGGCCTGTGCGGCGGCGGCGGCGGCCGCGGCCTGTGCGGCCTGACGCTGCTGGACCAGCTGCTGGATGTTGGCGTCGACACTCGCCAGGGTGGCCTTGTCCTGGCTGGCCAGGGCGTCGGCCTGGCTCTGGGCCGAGGCGAGGCTGTCACGGGTCGCCTGCGCCTGGGTCTTCTGCTGTTCCAGGGTGGCCTGGCTGGCGGCCAGCGTGGCCTGGGCGGTGTGCAGCCGGTCGATGGTCGAGGTCACGTTGCCGGTGGCGATCGACGAGTACTCGGACCGGATGCCGCTGGTGTTCACGTTCGAGGTGAAGATCTGGGTGGCCGTGTTCGAGGTGCCGGAGTTCGTGTAGTCGCTGATGGCCTGGACCTGGAGCTGGCCCTGGTCCTTGGCCACCTGGTCGCGGTCCTTGGCCACCTGGGCCTGGTTCGCGGCGATCTGGCCCTGCAGCTGCGACAGCTTGTAGTCGGCCTCGTTGACCTGACCGGCGAGGGTCTGGATCTGGGCCTCGGCCGCGTTCAGCTTGGCCGTGACGGCCGAAGCCTGGGCCTGGGCGTCGGAGATCTGGTCGGCGGATGCCGGGGTGGAGGAGGCGACGACCATGGAGGTCACTCCGAGAGCGGAGGCCACTGCAAGCGTCGCGAAGACACGGTTACGGGTCTTGTTGCGGCGTGCGGGGCAGGCACCTGGCTCGACCGTCGAGTACTGCTCGGCGTGAGTCATATGCAGGCAGATGGTAGTGCACCGGTTGGGCCACCACAAGGACATCCCTCAAACGCAAGGCCCTGAGCTGGACTTATTGCGTCGGGCACGGGTGTCGGACGGTTGCCGGGGCCTCCGTCCGGGTGGTGTCGCACCCTACCCGAATCATGAAATGACGGGGGTCCGGGGTAGGGTCGGCGCCATGGGTGAACGCATCGAATTCCCGAGCAACGGCAGTCACGCACACGGCTACCTGGCCGTCCCGGACGGTGGTGGCGACGGCACCGTGGGCGTCCTGGTGATCCAGGAGTGGTGGGGACTCGTCGACCAGATCACACGTACGTGCGACCGGTTCGCCGAGGCGGGCTTCACCGCCCTGGCCCCCGATCTCTACGGGGGCACGGCGGTCCCGCTGACCGAACCGGACGAAGCGGCCAAGCACATGATGGCCCTCGAGATGAGCGAGGCGGCCAAGCAGCTCAGCGGCGCCGTCGACGAGCTCCGACGCCGGACGGGGGCGTCGTCGGTGGGTGTCGTCGGCTTCTGCATGGGCGGGGGTCTCGCCCTGGTGCTGGCCTGCCAGCGGCCCGATGCGGTCGCCGCCGTGGTGCCGGCCTACGGGGTGATCCCCTGGCCCGACGCCCAGCCGGACTACTCGGCCATGCGGGCGGTCGTGGAGGGCCACGTCGCCGAACTCGACGGTTCGTTCAGCCCGGCCGCCGCCGACGCGTTGGTGGCCGAACTCACCGCACTCGGCAAGAGAGCGTCCTTCCACCTCTACCCCGGAGTCGACCACGCCTTCTTCAACGAGGACCGTCCCGAGGCCTACGACGCGGCGGCCGCCGCTCTGTTGTGGGAGCGGACCGTGGCGTTCCTGCGTTCGCAGCTCGGCTGAGCGGGGCGTCGTGGCGGAGGGACCCGGGCCGGGACTGGTCGAGGACTACCTGACACTGGGCCTCCGACTGGGCCGCCACATCGACGGCATGGTCGACGCCTACTACGGGCCGGCCGCGCTGGCCCACGCCGTCGGGGCGGAGCCGTTGCTGGCCCCGGACCGGCTGCTCGCCTCCGCCCGGGCGCTGCTGGCGGCCCTGGAGGACGGCGGACCACTCGACTCCTCGCCGGGTCCGGAGGACTCGGCCGCCCCGGCCCGACGACACTGGCTGGCGGCTCAGGTGCGCGGCCTGGCCACCACGTGCGCCAAGCTCGCGGGCGAGCCCATCGGGTACGCCGACGAGGTCGAGGCCTGCTACGGCGTCCGTCCGAGCCGGGTCGACGAGGACGAACTGGTCGGGGCCCACCGGCTGCTCGACGAGGTGCTGCCGGGCAGCGGACCGCTGGCCGAGCGCCTGGTGGCCTGGCGGGAGTCCCATGCGGTGCCGGTCGACCAGCTGCGGCGGGCCGTCGACTCGCTCGCCGACTCGTTGCGCGACCGCACCCGCGCGCTGTTCGGCCTGCCCGAGGGCGAGCACGTCGAGTTCGAGCTCGTGACCGACGAGCCGTGGTCGGGCTTCAACTACTACCTCGGCGATCTGCAGAGCAGGGTGGCCATCAACACCGATCTCCCGGTGCTGTCGACCGGCCTCGCCCACCTGGTGGCCCACGAGGCCTACCCGGGACACCACACCGAGCACACCCGCAAGGAGGTCGGCCTGGTGCGGCGGCGCCGGTGGTGGGAGGAGTCGA
>PMFY01000340.1 GCA_003157945.1 Acidimicrobiaceae bacterium
ACACGTTCGAGGTCGAACTGGTGGACCTGGCCGAGGTGGACCTCCCGCTCTTCGACGAGCCCAACCACCCCATCGCCCAGGACTACACCCACCCCCACACGGTCGCCTGGGCGGAGACGATCGCCCGGGGTGACGCGTTCGCCATCGTGCACCCGGAGTACAACCACAGCTACAACGCCGCCGTCAAGAACGCCCTCGACTACCTGCACGTCGAGTGGAACTACAAGCCGGTCGGATTCGTCAGCTACGGCGGCGTGGCCTCCGGGGCCCGGGCCCAGGCCGCCCTCAAGCCCGTCGTGACGGCCCTGCGGATGACCCCGGCCGTCGAGGCGGTCCTCGTTCCCTTCGTCGCCCAGTTCGTCGACGAGGAGGGACGGTTCGTCCCGAACGAGCAGCTCGAGCTGGGAGCGGCCGGACTCCTGGCCGAACTGGCCAAGCTCGAGTCGGTCCTGCGACCCCTGCGACCCCAGCGGATCCCCTCGCTCAACTGAGGTCGGAGCCACCGCCGGCACCGGCCAGCGGACGGGCCGGCTGCGGTACCCTTCCCCCACCTGCCGGTCCGAGTACCCGGTGGGCCCGGCGGCGCCGCCGGTCAGGGGAGGGAACGCATGAGGTCCCACAGGTTGGCCGCGCTGGTCGCGGTGGCAGCGACAGCACTGGCCGCCGGGTGCTCCTCGTCCTCGGGGTCGACGACCACCTCGACCACTCCCCCGCCCTTCGCCCACCAGGGCCCTGACGCCGTGGGCGTGACGACCCTCGACCTCGGCTCGGCGGGACCGGTGCTCGGCGAGCGCCTGGCCACCGTCTTCTACCCCGCGGACGCCGCCCGGTTGTCCGGACATGCGGCGTTCTCCTACACCGAGGCGTCCACCCTGCCCACCGCGCTCCAGGGCATCCTGCCCGCCCGCTACAACACGACCGAGACGATCGACGCCTACGTCGGCCCACCGGCGTCCACCAAGGGGCCGTTCCCCGTCGTCCTCTTCAGCCACGGGTACGGCGGCGAGCGCCTCTACTACTCCCACCTCCTGGCCGGCATCGCCTCCTGGGGCTACGTGGTGGTCAGCGCCGACTACCTGGAGCGCGGCCTGGCGGCCCAGACGCTCAAGCTGACGGCCACGCCGTCGGCCGCCCAGGACTCGGCCGTCATGGCCTCGTCCCTGACGGCTGTCGAGCACGCCTCCGCCGACCCGTCGTCCCCGCTGTCCGGCGCGGCGAATCCGCACGAGGTGGCCGCGGTCGGCCACTCGGCCGGGGGTGGCACGGCCTTCAACGCACTGGCCGCACCGTCGGTCCGGACGGCCGTCGGCTGGGCACCGGTCGGTCCGACGGGCACACCGTCCACCAAGCCGGTCATGCTCATCGGCGCGGAGGGCGACACGGTGGTGCCCCCGGCGACGGTGCGCACGACGTACGCGTCCTTCCACGGTCCGAAGGCGCTCGTCGAGATCTCGGGGGAGGGACACAACACGTACACCGACATCTGCACCGGCATCCGGTCGGGCGGGGGGCTGATCAGCTACGCCATCAGCGCCGGCTTCGTGTCCGCCAGCCTGGCCGAGCTGGGCATCAACGGCTGTCAGGCGAAGGACCTCGCACCCGAGCGGTTCTGGCCGATCGTGCAGTACTACACGGTGATCCAACTCGAGAACCAGCTGGGCGGGGACGCCTCGGCCACCATCCCCTCCCCCGCTCCGGGACAGTTCCCGGGGTTCACGGTCACGGTGACCCAGTCGAGATGAGAGGACAGCGATGAAACGGCCGTCCAAGCCCGGATCCGACGTCGTCGACCTCACCGTCGTCGCCGTGCCCGGCTACTTCGCCGCCATGGGGGCCGAGTACTGGTTGCAGCGCCGACGGCACGCCCGGGGCGACGCCCCGACGGCGGGCGACTACGAGACCAGGGACACCCTCGCCAGTCTGGCCATGGGCCAGCTCAGCCTGCTGGCGCCGTTCGTCGCACCCCGGTTGCTCCGCCCGGTGACCCGTGGCCGGGGGCGCTTCGCCAAGGCCCTCGTCGGCGCGGCGGTCGGCGCGGCCGTGGTCACGACCGTGGCCGACGTCCTGGCCCGCCGGGCGGAGCGTCGGGACCAACCGCCCGCGGGCGCGGGCGCCCCACCGGGAACGCCGGGTCCGGCGCCTTCGACCGCCCGCCGGGTCGCCTCCGTCGGCGGGGTGGCCGCCATCGCCGCCGGTGGGATCGCCATCACCACCGTCTGGGCCACCGCCACCACGCCCGAACGCCTGTGGGAGCGACGGCTGGTCGGCTCGCTCGGGCCGGGGCCGGCCGCCCTGGCCGCGGCCGTCGTCGGCTGGGACTTCCTCTACTACTGGAACCACCGGTTCATGCACACCAGCCGCTACATGTGGGCGGTCCACGAGGTCCACCACTCGAGCGAGCGCTACAACCTGTCGACCGCCCTCCGCCAGCCGGTGGCCGACGCGTTGGGCACCTCGATCCCCTACGGCCTGATGTGCCTGGTCGGAATCCCACCCTCGGCCGTGGCCACGGCGCGAGGCATCAACCTCATCTACCAGTTCTGGATCCACACCGAGGCCATCGACCGGATCGGGCGAGCCGAGGTCACCCTCAACTCACCGTCCCACCACCGGGTCCACCACGGGTCACAGCGGCAGTACCTCGACCGGAACCACGGCGGCATCCTGATCGTCTGGGACCGCCTGTTCGGGACGTTCGAGCCGGAGGACGAGCCGGTCGTCTACGGGCTCACGAAGAACATCCACACGTTCGACCCGACCCGCATCGTCAGCCACGAGTACGTCGACATGGCCCGGGACATCGCGTCCTCCACCGGCTGGGTGGAGCGGCTCTCCTACGTGTTCCGGGGACCGGGATGGGCCATGCGCCACCGGGCACCCGTCCCGGTGCCGGACCCGGTCGCCCTCGGGTCCGCCGCCTGAACCCGGACGTGCATCTGGCAGACTCAGCGCCACGGCACGAAAGGGGGCCCCATGCCCGGCACCGGAACCGAGGACGACCCGTGGGTGCTGACCACGCCCCCAGGCAGCTCGTCGTATTCGATGTACCGAGACGAGGCGGCCGACCCACCGACCCTGGTGTGCCGGGTCGGCTCGACCACCCTCACGTACCACCTCCGGGCGGTCGACGACCTCCACGCGTGGCTCGTCGAGCAGGGTGACTGGGTGCCG
>PMFY01000455.1 GCA_003157945.1 Acidimicrobiaceae bacterium
ATCATCGACCCCCACACCCACTACGACGCCCAGCTGTTCTGGGACCCGACCGCCAGCCCCTCACCGCTCCACGGGGTGACGACGGTCTTCGGAGGCAACTGCGGGTTCTCCCTGGCCCCGACCGGTCCCGAGCACTCCGACTACCTCACCCGGATGCTGGCCCGGGTGGAGGGGATGCCCCTGGCCGCCCTCCGGGCCGGCCTGGACTGGGAGTGGGACTCCTTCAGCTCGTGGCTGGGCCGACTCGACGGCCGGATCGGCGTCAACGCCGGATTCCTGGTCGGCCACTCGACACTCCGCCGGGCGGTGATGGGGGACGACGCCGTGGGCTCGGTGGCCACCGACGCCCAGCTGGCGGCGATGGAGGCACTGCTCGGCCGGTCGCTGTCCGAGGGGGCCATGGGCCTGTCGTCGTCCACGGCGCACACCCACAACGACGGCGACGGCCGGCCGGTGCCCTCGCGGTCCGCCGGGCCCGGGGAGCTCGAGCGGCTGGCCGCCGTGGTGGCGGAACATGCGGGGACCACCGTCGAGATGATCATCCCGGGCTGCATCAACGGGTTCTCGGACGAGGACATGGCGTTCCTGGCCACGCTCTCGGTGGCGGCCCGTCGGCCGGTCAACTGGAACGTACTGGCCCCCACGGCGGGCAACCCCGACGGCACCGTGCGGCAGCTGTCCGCCTCGGACCGGGCGGCCCGGGACGGAGGACGGGTGGTGGCGTTGACGCTCCCCCACACCATGGCCCTCCGGCTCTCCTTCGAGCACGGCGCCATCCTCGACGGACTGCCGGGCTGGCGTCAGTTCTTCGCCCTCAGCGTCGACGACCGGATCGAGATCCTGGTCGACCCGGCGGCCCGGGGACCCATGGACGACCGGGCGCAGTCGGAGGAGGCCGGGGTGCTCCGGTTCCTGGCCGACTGGGGGCGCCTGGTCATCGCCGAGACGTTCTCGGGCGACAACGAGGGACTGGTGGGCCGGTCGGTGGCGGACGTGGCCGCCGACCGGGGTCTGTCCGCCTGGGACGCCATCTGCGAGGTGGTGGTGGCCGACCGGTTGCGCACCGGGTTCTCGGTGCCCATCCCGGCGTCCGAGTCGGACTGGGCGGCCCGGGCGGAGGTCTGGCGCGACACGAGGGCGGTGGTGGGCGGCTCGGACGCGGGGGCCCACCTGGACACGATGTGCGGGGCGGTCTATTCGACCTCCCTCCTCGGGCTCGGTGTCCGCCAGCGGGGACTGCTCAGCTTCGAGGAGGCGGTCCGACTGCTGACCGACGTACCGGCCCGGCTCTACGGGCTGGTGGACCGGGGCCGGCTGGCCGAGGGATGGTGGGCCGACATCACGGTGTTCGATCCGGCCACCGTCGGCCCGGGCGAGCTGCACACCCGCGACGACCTGCCCGGGGGAGCGAGCCGGCTGTACGCCGGGTCGGTGGGAGTGGAGCACGTGCTGGTCAACGGGGTCGAGGTGGTGACCGGTGGTGACCTGACCGGCGCGCTCCCGGGTGCCATCCTCCGGTCGGGCACCGACACCGTCACGGTCGATCCGACCCCGGCCTGAGCTGGACTGGCCCGGGCGGTGCGGAGTTCTCGGCGCCCCCGGGGAAGGAACGGAGTGCCGGATCCCTCGGCTGAAGCGCTCGCTCCTCCACCACCTCGGGAAACGTCACCCGGCGAGCCAGACCTGGCCGCCGCCGCGTCATCCCCTGCGAGCTGGTGGTCCCCGGTGCTATGCAGTGATCAGCGGAAAGCAGCTCTCGTTGGCACGTGGTCGCTACGTGGCGGAACCGATCGGAGACAGCCGATGATGCGGAGAACGTCGTCATCTATGGTGGCGGTGGCACTGTCGATCCTGTTGGTGGGCGTGGCGGCGACCCCGACCACGGCCACAGCCGGTACCGGCCCGGTTGCGGCACCGGCCCGGTCGACCGGGCCCGCACCCGGCGAGGTCATGTGCTCCTTCAGCGGTAGGTTCACCTTCTCGCCCGCCATCGGCAAGGGGGGCGGCTTCACCGTCCCTTCGGACCTCAAAGGGACGCTGGGCAGCTGCCAGACGACCGACGGATCGGTGGGCATCGCCAGCGGGATCCTGAGCGGAACGTTCTCCGGGGCTCCCTTCGCCTGTGCTCTGGGATGTGCCGGTTCAGACGCCTCGGCTGCGCTGTCCGTGAAGTGGAAGGGAACACACGGGGGCACCAGGGCGAGATTCAGCGACTCGACGATCACCGACACCGGATCCCGCGCGATCACCAGCGCCGCCGGTGACGTCGGGTTCTTCGTCCCGGGTGTGGGTAACTCCTCGACGGTGACCGGCTCGTTCGCCTCCAACGGTTCCTACCTGGACCTGGTGTCCGCCGACACACCGGGCCAGTACGCCTCTGCTGAGATCGCCAAGGGTGGGCTCAAGCGCCTCGCCGTGACCGGGACCCTTACCCTGCGGGACATCACCGCCTACGTGACGAACGCCCCGGACGACTCCGTCAGGCCGATCGACACCGCGACGAACACACCCGGGTCGGTGATCCGCCTCGGAACCAATCCTTACGGCACCGAGCCCGATGGGATCGCCGTCTCACCCGACGGTGCGACTGCGTACGCGGTGAATTACGGAGACGGCACCGTCACGCCGATCAACACGTTCACCGACGCCCCCGGCCCGGTGATCGATGTCGGTGAGGGCCCCTACTTCGTCGCCTTCACCCCCAACGGGTCCACTGCCTACGTGACGAACAGTGGGGATGACACGGTCACACCGATCGACACCGCCGACGAGGCTCCAGGACCGGCCATCCACGTCGGGAGTGGCCCGTATGGCATCGCGATCACACCCGACGGTGCCACCGCCTACGTGGCGAACCAGAACGACGGCACGGTCACACCAATCGACACCGCGACGAACGCACCCGGACCCGTCATCCACGTCGGGAGCGATCCATTCGCCCTCGCCATCACCCCGAACGGGGCCACCGTCTACGTGGCGAACAGTGGCGACGGCACCGTTACGCCGATCGACGTCGCCACCGACGTGCCGGGGCCGGTGATCCACTCCGGAGGTGGTCCTCTGGGAGTCGCCATCACCCCGAACGGCGTCACCGCATATGTGGCGAACCAGGATGGCGGCACCGTCACGCCGATCGCCATCTCCTCCGGTACGCCGGGGGTGGCGATATCCGTCGGGGACTCGCCCTGTTTCGTCGCCATCACCCCCGATGGATCCACCGCCTACGTGACGAATCGTAACGACTACGTCACGCCGATCGACACGTCCACCAATACGGCGTTGGGACCGATCCCCATCGGGACCGGTCCCTATGACATCTCCATCGGCTGAGGGGAACCTGGCCGACCCGAGATCCGAGTCCTGGGCGACGGATCGGAGCACCGCGCACCCAGTGACGCTCCGTGGACCCGGTCTCCCGAGCGGGCGGGAGCCGATCCGGTCGCCCTCAGGGTTCGTGACGGAACATCGTCGGTGGCGATCATGTGTGCTTGACGAGCGGGATGTCGTAGAGCCGCTCCCAGTTGTCGCCGACGATCTTCGCCTTCGACGACTCGGGGTAGGGCATCTGCGCGAACGTGTCGACGGCATGGGGGTACAACGAGTCGCCGTGGGGGTAGTCGGTCGAGAACACGAGGTTGTCGTCGCCGAAGGTGTCGAGGTAGGGCTGGGCGGTCTCCTCCTCGGCCTCGATGCCGAGGAAGCACTGCCGGCGGAAATAACCGCTCGGCTTCATCGTCAGCTCGGGAGCGTCGACGGCGCCGACCCACTCGTAGTGCTCGTCGAGGCGGTGCAGCAGCCAGGGCGCCCACGAGCAGTTTCCCTCGAGCAGTCCGACGCGGAGCCGTGGGAACCGCTCGAGCACGCCGCCGCCGCACAGGCACACCGTCACGAACTGGATCGCCAGCGGCTGGTTGAACGTGTGCCACAGCATGAGCTCGTCGAGCACCTCGAGCGAGAAGTCGGGTGTGAGGTAGGTCTGGCCACCACCGTGGAAGGTGATCGGGACACCGAGGCGTTGGATCTCCTCCCACAGCGGGTCGTAGGCGGGGTGGTGCCAGGGTCGGCGATTGACACATCCCGGTGCGAGGAAGACCGCCTTGAAGCCGAGCTCCTCGACGCAGCG
>PMFY01000356.1:0-4556 GCA_003157945.1 Acidimicrobiaceae bacterium
GGCGATGCCGGCGGCGGCCGGCAGTTTGATGGTGGCGGCCAGAGCGCACAGAGCCACACCCCACCGCAGCCACCCGGCGGTCCCGACGGCCAGACCGGCCACCATGAGCCCGACCATGAGGGCGTCGTTGTGGCCCGAGGAGATGAAGCTGAACAGGGCGAGGGGGCTGAGGACGCCGAGCCAGAGGGCGATCCCGGGGTCGTTGCCGTAGCGTCGGGCCAGCGGCGGCAGCGCCACCATCAGGAGCGCCACGCCCACCAGCTCCAGGGCCCGGAAGACCAGGATCTGCGCCACCAGGGACGGGCCGCCGACCGCGGCCGCGAGGTGGCTCAGCGAGACGAAGAGCGGCCCGTACGGCGAGGCGGTGTGCCGCCACACGGTGGCGATCGACGAGAGGATGTCCCCGGGCCCGAGCGCGGAGGGGGCCACCACGTACGGGTTGAGGCCGTGGTGGGCCAGCTGGCCCTGGGCCACGTAGCTGTAGAGGTCCCGGCTGAACAGCGGGGCGCCGAGGAAGAACGGCAGTCCCCACAGGGCGAGGATCACCCAGGCCAGGGGCACCGACAGGCGGCCCCGGTAGGCGTGGGCGCCCACGCCGACCCAGCCGGCCAGCAGGATCACCACCGAGGCGTAGAAGGCCAGGTGGGCGCCGAGGCCGGTGCCGATGGGGACGGTGAACCACCACCGGTCCCCCGCGGGGTGCGGGATGGCACCGATGCCGCTGCCCGTCACCACCATGGCCACCGCGCCCACGACGCCGACGCCGATCCACACGGGCAGCGGGCCGATGCCCGGCCCCACCGGCGTGGTGCTCGCGCTGGTGTCCACTCGTGCCATGCTCCCCTGCGTCGACTCCGCCGTCGTCATCGGCCGCCGGGCCGGCCGGCACCGCGAACGCTAGCCCGGGCCCCGGGGCGCGGACCGGCATCGTCGGTGCGGGTGACCCGGAGGGCGGGGCGGGACGATCTCATCCGGCCAGCGTGGTCACCCACCGCTGGTACAGGTGGTTGACCAGGTCGGACCAGGGGCCCCGGAACACCAGGATGAGCAGGAACGGAAGGAACATGAGGACGGGCTGCAGGTTCCAGTACCCGGGCAGCAGCCGGGCCGGCAGCAGCCGCTCGAGGATGGCCGACCCGTCGAGCGGTGGGCACGGGATCAGGTTGAACACGCCCAGCATGATGTTGGCGAAGCCGCCGATGAGCAGGATCTGGTCGAGCAGGCTCAGCTGGGTCAGCAGGTAGACCTCGTGGAGCGCGGTCCGTCCGCCGGTCGCCACGAAGACGACCCCCAACAGCGCGGCCAGGACGAAGTTGATGAACGGTCCCACCAGCGACACGAACACGATGTGGTTGCGGGGGCTCCGTAGGTTGGCGGCGTTGACCGGCACCGGCTTCGCCCACCCGTAGGCGCCGAGGCCCGAGAGCGACAGCACGGCCGGCACCAGGAGCGTGCCGACGGGGTCGATGTGGCGGAGCGGGTTGAGGTTGAGGCGCCCGGCCCGTTTGGCCGTGCTGTCACCGAAGGCCAGGGCCACGGCGCCGTGGCTGATCTCGTGGATGATGATCGACGGGACGAGGACCAGGAAGTAGATGAGCTGTGCGCTGCTGATGCGGTGCGAGGCGGCCACCACCACGCCCAGCACGACCGCCACGGCGACGATGATCAGGGTCCGCTGGTCGGGCAGCCGCCGGCCCGCGCCCGACCTCCCGGACCCCCAGGGGGTCACCGTCCGCTCCGGCTCAGGACCGGTTGGCGTGGTCGATGCAGAAGCGTGTGGCGGGCATGGCCTCGAGGCGGGCCGGGTTGATGGCCACGCCACATGCCTCGCACGTCCCGTAGCTGCCGTCGTCGAGGCGGGCGATGGCGGCGTGGACCTCCTCGAGGGAGTCCTTCAGCTTGCCGGCCAGCGCCTCGGCCTCGCCACGCTCGGCCGTGACCTGGCTGGTGTCGGCGAAATTGGCGTCGTAGTCGAGCCCGGTCTTGCCGTCGTCGAACCCGAGCTCCGACAGCTCCGCCTCGAGCTGGGCCTGCTCGAGCTGCAGCAGGTTCCGGTAGTCGGTGGCTGGGGCGTCGGTGGGGGTCTCGCTCGGCATCCCGGCAATGTTACCCGTCCCCGACACCACCGGCCCGCGGGTGGGCCCGTTGGTACGACGCCCGGAGGTGGTCCTGGCTGAGCCGGGTGTAGAGCTGGGTGGTGGCGATGGACACGTGTCCGAGGACCTCCTGGACCACCCGGATGTCGGCCCCGTGGGCCAGCATGTGGCTGGCGCACGAGTGGCGCAGGACGTGGGGGCTGACCACGTCGCCCAGACCGACCCGCTCGGCCCGGGCCTGCACGGCGGCCCACGCCCCCTGGCGCGACAGCCGGGCCCCCCGGACGTTGAGGAAGACCGCCTCGGCGTCGCCGCGCCGGGCGAACCGGTGGGGCTCCATCGCCGGCCGACCGGAGGGTCCGAGCCAGCGCTCGAGTGACTCTCGGGCGGGGCGGCCGATGGGCACCAGGCGCTCCTTCGACCCCTTGCCGAAGACCCGCAGCATGCCGGAATCGCCGCCCAGGTCCAGGAGGGACAGACCCACGACCTCGCTGATCCGGGCGCCGGTGCCGTAGAGGACCTCGAGCAGGGCACGGTCCCGCAGGTCGACCGGGGCGGTGCCGTCGACCGAGTCCAGCAGGCGCAGCACCTGGTCCTCGTCGAGCGCCTTGGGCAGGCGCCGCGGCAGCTTGGGCGAGCGCACGTCGGCGGTGGGATCGGCGGCGATGGTCCCCTCGCCGACCCAGAACCGGTACAGGCCCCGGAGCGCCGTGGTCGCCCGGGCGAGCGACGCCGGGTTCCTCCCTTCGGCCCGTAGGGCGGCCAGGTGGCGTTCGAGGTCGGCGGGCCCCGCCGCCAGTACGGGGACGCCCTCGACGGCCGCCCAGGCCTCGTAGGTGGCGATGTCGCGCCGGTACGCCGTCAGCGTGTTGCGCGACCGGCCCTTCTCGACCGCCAGCCAGGAGAGGTACTCCTCGGCGTCGTTCGACAGCGGCTGGGCCACGGTGCCTCAGCGGCGGGCGGCCAGCCGGCGCACGGCCAGGCCCACCCCGAGGATGGTCGAGGCGTCGATGACGGTGCCGTCGTCGACCATGGCGTCGAACCGGGCGAGCGGTACCTCGACCACCTCCATGAAGCGCTCCTCGGCGCCCTGGCGGTCCGACGGGACGGGACGGAGCCCCGTACCCAGGTAGACGTCGGTGAACTCGTCGCAGAAGCCAGGAGTGATGACGGTGCGGGTCAGCAGCTCGAGCCGGTCGGCCCGCAGGCCCACCTCCTCGGCCAGCTCGCGCCGGGCCGTCGTCTCGGACGGTTCGTCGTGGACGTCGCGCGTGCCCGCCGGGATCTCCAGCAGCCACCGGTCGACGGCCGGGCGGTACTGGTGGACCAGCACGACCGTGTCGGCGTCGGTGACGGCCACCACGGCCACCGCGCCCGGGTGGCGCACGACGTCACGCTCGAAGGGGACGCCGTCGGGGTCGAGGAAGGTGGCCCGCTGCACCCGGACGATCCAGCCCTGGTGGACGGTCTCCTCACCGGTCGGGGTGAAGACGGGAAGGTCACCACCGGGCGTGCCCCCGGCCTCAGCCGACGGCACCGATGTCGATCAGGTGGGGGTCGCGACCCTCGGCCCGGGCCAGTGCCGCACCGACCAGCTCCCGGAACAGCGGGTGCGGCTGGTCGGGCCGGCTCTTGAACTCGGGATGGGCCTGGGTGCCGACCCAGTAGGGGTGGGTGGGCAGTTCGATGAACTCGACCAGGCGGCCGTCGGGCGACAGCCCCGAGCACACCAGGCCGGCCGCCTCGAGGCGCTCGCGGTAGCGGGGGTTGACCTCGTAGCGGTGCCGGTGGCGTTCGGACACGACGACGTCGCCGTAGGCGCGGGCCACCTGGGAGTCGGGCAGGAGCCGGGCGTCGTANNGAGCCGAGGCGCATGGTGCCGCCCTTGTCGGCCACGTCCACCTGGTCGTCCATGAGGTCGACCACCGGGTGGCGGGTGGTGGCCTCGAACTCGCGCGAGTTGGCGCCCTCGAGGCCGGCGAGGTCGCGGGCCACCTCGATGATCATGACCTGGAGCCCCAGGCAGAGTCCGAGGAGCGGCAGGTCGTGCTCCCGGGCGTAACGGGCCGCGGCGATCTTCCCCTCGACGCCCCGCTCGCCGAAGCCGCCGGGGATGACCAGGCCGTCGAAGGAGCGCAGGCCGTCGCGCTCCAGCAGGTCCGGCACGGTGGCCGCCTGGACCCACTCGATCTCGACCTTGGCGCCGTGGTGGAAGCCGGCGTGGCGCAGCGACTCGACCACCGACAGGTAGGCGTCGGGAAGGTCCACGTACTTGCCGATGACGCCGATCCGCACCGGGCGGACGGCGGCGGCCACCTGCTCGACGAGGTGCTCCCAGCGGGACAGGTCGATCGGGTGGTCGGCCACGTCGATCTCGAGGATCTCGAGCAGGTAGCTGTCGAGTCCCTCCTCGTGGAGCACGAGGGGGATCTGGTAGATGTTGTCGGCGTCGACGCAGGA
>PMFY01000356.1:4613-4825 GCA_003157945.1 Acidimicrobiaceae bacterium
GGGTCGGCTTGGTCTTCTGCTCCCCCGACGGCCGCAGGTACGGCACCAGGGTCAGGTGCACGTAGGCCACGTTGGCCCGGCCCACGTCGCGGCGGAACTGCCGGATCGCCTCGATGAACGGCAGGATCTCGATGTCGCCGACCGTGCCGCCGATCTCCACGATGACGACGTCCACCCCGGTCTGGCCCAACTTGTGGATGTGGTTCTTGATC
>PMFY01000088.1 GCA_003157945.1 Acidimicrobiaceae bacterium
GTCGTGGTGGTGGTGGTGGGCGCCGGCAGTGGGGTCGTCACGATCTGCGGCGGCCGCGTCGTGGTCGTCGTCGGGACCGTGGTCGTCGTGGTCGTCGTCGTGGTGGTGGACGGCGTGATACCGGGCAACCCACCGGAGTTCGCGTTGTTGGACGTCGTGGTCTTGGGAGCGGGCGGGTAGGCCGCCATGAGGGCGCCGAAGCCGAGGAACGCCACGACCATCAGCACGGTGGACCGCCGGACGGGCACGGCGGGCGCGATCGGCAGGGCCATGAACCCGACCAGCCGACTGCGGGTGACGTCCTCGTCGGCCTCGGGGGCCGGCGGCGCTGGCCGCCCCGGGGTGCCGGCGTCGCCCGACCGTCCGCTCCCCGCCGGGGTCGCGTCCGTCACCCGTCTCCCCTCGTCGACGGAGCACCGATGCCGGGCGAGCTGACACCCGACCGGCGCAGGGCGATGGAGGCCCGCAGCCGGATCTCCCGGGCCACCTCGAACTGGCGACCGGGGAGCGTGCGGGCGATCAGACGGAGCTGCACGTAGCCCACGTCGATGGTCTCGACTCCCGCCACCACCGGATCCCCCAGGATCAGCTCGGACCACCGGGGATCGGCGGCCATGCCCTCCACGACGTCCTTCAGGAGGGCCGTGACGTGCTCGAGGTCCTCGCTCACGTCCACCGGGATGTCGATGACCGCCCGTGACCAGTCCTTGGAGAGGTTGGTGACCTGGCGGAGGGCGCTGTTGGGCACCACCACCAGCTCGCCCTGCTGGGTGCGCAACTTGGTGACCCGGAGCGTCAGCTCCTCGACCGTTCCCGTGATCCCGGTGGTCTGGCCCGGCATGGACAGGCGGATGACGTCACCGAAGGCGAACTGGTGCTCGGCGAAGAGGAAGAACCCGGCCAACAGGTCCCCCACCATCTGCTGGGCGCCGAAGCCCAGGCCGATGCCGACGACCGTGGCGGGCGCCACCAGGGTGGTGAGCGGGATGCCGAGGTCGTCGAAGGCCAGGATGGCCACCACGAAGTAGGTGAGGGCGACGACCACCCACTCGATGGCGGCGCTGATCGCCCGTGACCGCTTGAGCGATTCCGACGCCACCGTGCCCGACTCGATCTGGCCCCGGATCTGGACGTCGATCCACCGCCGACGACGCATGCCCACCCAGTGGGCGAAGCGCACGAGGAGGCCGGCCCCGAGCACGAGCACGACGACCGGCAGCAGGTTGTCCCGGAAGTAGTGGAGGGAGAGGATGACCGCACCTTACCGTCGGCCCCGGCACGGTCCCGGCCGGGGCCCGGCCTCGCCCACGCCGACGGTCCCCCGTGCGTGCCATAATCTGACGCACTGTCAGTTCCGGGGGACCAGGCGACGGCACCGGGCCGCACGCCACCGTCTCCCCCGCCACCACCCACGTTCACCGGCCCGTCGGCACCCGCTCCGGGCCCCAGGAAGGGAACCGCACCATGCTCGACTACGTGATCCGCAACGGCCTCGTCGTCGACGGCACCGGGGCACCGGGCTTCCGGGCCGACGTCGGGATCCGGGACGGGGTCATCGTCTCGGTGGGTACCGTGGCCGAGGAGGGGGCGACCGAGCTCGACGCCGAGGGCATGGTCGTGGCCCCCGGCATCATCGACCCCCACACCCACTACGACGCCCAGCTCTTCTGGGACCCGACCGCCTCCCCCTCCAACCTGCACGGCGTGACCACGGTGATCGCCGGCAACTGCGGCTTCACGCTGGCCCCGATCAAGGCCGAGGACCACGACTACATCCGCCGGATGATGGCCAAGGTCGAGGGCATGCCGCTGGTGGCCCTGGAGGACGGCATCGACTGGGACTGGACCACCTTCGGCGAGTACCTCGCCCGGCTCGAGGGCAACCTCGGCGTCAACGCCGGCTTCCTGGTGGGGCACTGCGCCATCCGCCGGTGGGTCATGGGCCCGGACCGGGCGGGCGAGGTGGCGAACGACGAGGAGCTGGCCGCCATGACCACCCTGCTGGCCGAGTCGATCGAGGCCGGCGGCATGGGCTTCTCGTCGTCACAGTCCCGCACGCACTCCGACGGCGACGGGAACCCGATCTCGTCCCGCTTCGCCGACCGCCGCGAGATGCTGGCGTTCTGCGAGGTCGTGCGTGACCACCCGGGCACGACGCTCGAGTACATCACCAACGGCTGCCTCGACTCGTTCAGCGACGACGAGATCGACCTCATGGTGGCCATGACCACCACCGCCGAGCGGCCGCTCAACTGGAACCTGCTCACCGTCGACTCGCGCACGCCGGACAAGACGACCCGACAGCTCGAGGCGTCGAGGGCCGCAGCCGCCGCCGGAGGGCAGATCATCGCCCTGACCATGCCCACGCTGGTGCCCATGAACATGAGCTTCCGCACCCANNCTCGCCCACTCCGAGGACGCCGGCGTCTTCCGCCGCCTCTCGCACTGGGCCAACTACATCATCGGCGACACGTTCGCCCCCGAGAACGCCGGCTACAGCTGGCGCGACGTCGGGTCCATCGCCGAGGAGCAGGGCAAGGAGCCGTTCGACGCCCTGCTCGACCTGGTGATCGCCGATGACCTGCGCACCGTGCTGTGGCCGAAGGCCTCGGACGGCGACGCCGCCTCGTGGGCGGCGCGCGTCGACGTGTGGAACGACCCGGGGGCCCTGGTCGGAGGATCGGACGCCGGCGCCCACCTCGACCGCATGTGCGGCTCGAACTACCCGACGTCCTTCCTCGGCGACTGCCTGCGCAACCGCCGGCTCGTCCCCATGGAGCAGGCCGTGCACTGGATGACCCAGGCCCCCGCCGACCTGTTCGGCCTCCACGACCGCGGTCGGGTGTCCGAGGGCCTGCGCGCCGACCTCTTCGTCTTCGACCCCGAGACGGTGGCCTCGGAGCCGGCCACCCTGGTCGAGGACCTGCCCGGCGGCAGCCCCCGCCTCATCGCGGACTCCATCGGCGTCGTCCGCGTCCTGGTGAACGGCGTCGAGACCGTCGCCGACGGGCGCCCGACCGGCAACCTGCCCGGTACGCTCCTGCGCTCCGGGCGGGACACCGTCACCGTCGACCCGGCGGTGGCCGCCGGCTGAGCCGGGCCGCGCCTCGCCGCCGCACGCACCACCTCCACCGCACGTCAACCGCACCACATCGAAGAGAACAGGGGGCCACCATGGCCAGCAAGGTCACCAGGGACGAGACGCAGCTGCTGATCGGCGGCAAGTGGGTCGACGCCGGCGACGGCACCTACGACATCATCAACCCGGCCACCGAAGAGGTCGTCGGCCAGGCCCCCAACGCCTCCGTGGCCGACGCCGAGGCCGCGGCCGCCGCCGCCCGCGAGGCCTTCCCGGCCTGGGCCGCCACGCCCGTCGAGGAGCGCCTCGCCCTGCTGAAGAAGGCCGCCGCAGCCATCCGGGCCCGCAACGACGACCTCGTGCCCCTCGTGATCGCCGAGACCGGCGCCACCGCCTCGGTCGGGTCGCGCATGCAGGTGCCGATCAGCGCCGACCGCTTCGACCGCTACAGCCGGGACATCCGCCACGTCCAGGAGAAGATGCTCCCGCCGATCGCCACCAACGCCACGCCGCTCGCCCCCGGCGGTCTGGTCAGCGCCCTCGCCTACCGCCAGCCGGTGGGCGTGGTGGCCGCCATCGCCAGCTACAACTTCCCCCTGACGAACATGGCCGGCAAGGTCGCCCCGGCCCTCGCCATGGGCAACACGGTGGTCATCAAGCCGGCCCCGCAGGACCCGCTGGCCGTGGTCGAGCTGGCCCGGGTGCTCGACGAGGTCGGGTTCCCGCCCGGCGTGGTGAACCTGGTCTCCTCACAGGGCCCGGAGCCGGCCGCGGTGCTCACCTCCACCCCCGACGTCGACATGGTGTCCTTCACCGGTTCGACGCAGGTCGGCCAGCGGATCGCCGCGGCCGGCGCATCCACCATGAAGCGACTGCTGATGGAGCTCGGCGGCAAGGGCGCCGCCGTGGTGTTCGAGGACGCCGACCTCAAGGCGGCCATCACCGCCATCGGCTCGACGTGGGCCTTCCACTCGGGCCAGATCTGCACGGCCCCCACCCGGGCCGTCGTGCACCGGAGCATCTTCGACCAGGTGGTCGAGGGGCTCACCGCCTTCGCCGGCCGGCTCACCGTGGGCGATCCGACGGAGGCCGCCACCGTGGTCGGCCCGGTCATCTCCGGTGCGCAGCAGGCGCGGATCCTCGACTACATCGAGTCGGGGCGCGCCGAGGGTGAGGTCGTGGTCGGCGGCAACCGCCCCGGGCACCTCGAGCGCGGCTACTACGTGGAGCCCACCCTCATCACCGGCTCCAACGACATGCGCTCGGCCCGGGAGGAGATCTTCGGCCCGGTCGTGGTGGCCATCCCCTTCGACGACGACGACGAGGGCGTGGCCATCGCCAACGACTCCG
>PMFY01000012.1 GCA_003157945.1 Acidimicrobiaceae bacterium
CGGCGATGGTCGCCGCCAGTCCGTCCTCGGAGGCCAGCACGTAGGCCACCTCGTAGTCGAAGGCGTCGGCATCCCGCCGGGCCACCATGTCGACGAGCAGGCGCTCGGCGCCACCGTGGCCGAGGACCTTGATGACGAGGAGGATCCGGATCTTCCGGTGGTGGTCGGTCCCTCCGGCGCTCGCGACGGGCGCACCTGCGCAGTTGTCGGCACCCACACTCCGATGGTACCAACGATGTCGACGGGTCCACCGGTGGCGTCGACGGGCGTCGAGCCGGATCAGACCTCCACGTCGGGGATCGTCTCGCCCGTTGCGAAGATCGAGGCGAGATCCATCGGCGTTCCCCCGGGACCGGGCATCGAGGCCTCCGTCCGCCACGGGCCACCGAGGAGCTCGCGGGTCCACTCCGGCGTCTCGGCCAACAGGTTCCGCTGTTCGAGAGGGTCCGCGTCGAGGTCGAAGCGCTCGAAGGCGAAGAGCTGGTCCTGCACGATGTGCAGGCTCGGCGACCCGAGGAGCTGGCGGCCCAGACCCAGGAGGGCCGAACGGTCGACGCCCCCGTCGGTCGTGGACGCCACGCGGAATGAGGTCACGATGAGCTTGTCCGACCCGCGGATGAACGATCGGAGGGTCGGTCCTCCGTCGAGGAGACTGAGGAGGTCGGCGTTGCGCTGCAGCTCCTCGGCGGTCATACGCCCGTGCTTGCCCCGGTAGTTGATCCGGAAACGGTCGCGCAGGTAGAGGTAGCGCTTGTCCTCGCTCACCAGGGTGCGCGTGCCGATGCCGTCGACCGGGCTCCCGTCGACGTCAGGAAGGTCATCGAGTCCGGCCAGGCCGAACAGGGTGGGGAGGATGTCCGTGGTGGAGACGGTCTGCGACTCCAGGGCGTCACCCAGCGCCTGCCGTCGGACCGTGGCGATCGTCGACGGGAGATCGAACAGGAGCGGCACCTGCAGGAGGTCCTGGTGGACGCGCCCACCGTGGTGGAGTCGGCCCAGCTCGTAGTCGAACCCCTCCCCGTGGTCGGCGGTGACGGCGGTCACGAAATCGTCACGCTGGCGGACGGCGTCGAGGACCGCCCGGACCTTCTCCACGAGGGCGGCGACGCAGGCCTGATACCTCGTGACGGCGTCCGTCCGGTCCTCGGGGGTGGTGTCCCTCCAGGTGATGATCCGCTCCCCGAGACCGCGTGGCGCACCGGGAGGCAGATAGCGGGACGACACGGCGAATCCGTGATCGTGGGCGATGTTCGAGTGCAGCAGGAGAAAGGTGGGACGCCGGCGCCCGGCCTTGTCGATGACCCGGAGCGCCCGCTCGAAGGGCGCGTCGTGGTCTCCGATGAACGTCCACCGGTCGAACCCGAGTTCGGCTCCCGATCCCTTGCTCAGGGCGCTGTTGTTGACGACCCCGATCTTCCGGTAGCGGCGCGGCAGTGCGTCGAGGAGGGGATTGCGTGGCGATGGGGGATTGCGCCAGTAGTTCCCGAGGTGGGCGGAGGACGTTGCGTTGAGCATCGCCGTGCACGAAGGGAGCGTCCAGGGTGCCGACGCGATACATCTCCGGGCCGTCAGCGTCCGATCGGATCGGCCGAGGCTCTCCCACGCGGCGTCGGCCCGCAACGTATCGAGCAGGATGAGCAGGATGTTCGGCGGATCGTCCACGGTGCCCCCCTCGTTCGGCCAGGTGGAATTTCCGAGTGTAGGCCAGGGCCCCGGCGGGACCGGGGCCGGACCGGTCCCGCCGGGAACGGAGGAGCGGTCCGCCGTACGGTCCGGCGACAGGTCGGGTGAGATCGCCCGGACGGCCGACGGGATGACGATGGCCACGAACCCAGCGGGGGTCGCCCGGCCGCCGAGCGTACCGGCCGACGTCAGCTGTGGTCGGCGACGGCGAAGTCCTCGGCGGACCACGCCGTCAGCGGGAGCCAGGACATCACCCGCTGCAGCGCGCGGATCTGATCGGGCGTGAGACGGTGCTTCCAACTGTCCAACTGATCGGTGGCCAGTCGCCGCGTGCGGAATCCCTTGCCCGGTCGGTTGTTGTCCACCAGGAACTCCTCCGTCTGTTCGTTCCACTGGAGTCCGAGATCGTCGTAGAGCCGGTGGAACTGCGCGATCGGGTCGACGCACATCTGCTCATGGGTGCGCACCACCCACTCGGGGTGCCGTGCGGCGGCGCGTTCGAGCGCCACGACGAGCATGCCGATCTGCCAGATCATCTGCTCCAGGTGGTCGGGCCCCGGCAGTCGGACCCCCCACTGCTCGGCGAGATGCCGGACGGCGGGTGTCTCGGCGAACGGAACGTACTGCTCACCGATGTCCAGGGAGATCCAACTGGCCAGGATCGACCCCGGATGGCGGAGCAGGATGAGTACGTCGATCTCGAACTCCGAGGCGATCCACTCCAGGGCCAGGGGAGCGTGGACCGTCTTGACGAGGAGGCGGTGGTCGTCGAGGGCCGGGTTGCGACGGACCGGCGGGTGGCTGGCGATGGCCCCGGCCAGGGTCATGGGGAGGGAGAACCCACCCCGTTGGTACCGGATCCGCTCGAGCGTCGGGATGGCCCGGACCCGATTGGCCTTGCCCCAGGCCGGTGGGGACATCACCCGGAGCATCTGTGCGGCGATCCGGAGGCGGACGTTCTCCGACGCGCCGTCGAGGATCCACTCCCACAGCCGATGGTAGGAGTCGTCGCGGTCTCCGGGTGCCAGTACGGGGATCCGGCCCGCCTGCCGTTTCGCCCAGATCGCCGGTGCCTGCTCGGCTCCGTGATCCGGTTCCTTGACCCGGAAGAGGGAACTGTCGCACTCGAGGGCCTGCATCGTCCACGTCGTGCCCGACCGCGGGATGCCCGCGGCGACCAGCGGCCGCCGGCTCGGGGCCGCGCCACCGGGCATCGGGTCGGTCACGCCCGGATCCAGTGGCGACGGGCCCGGTCGCGACACGCC
>PMFY01000149.1:0-1106 GCA_003157945.1 Acidimicrobiaceae bacterium
TCGACGTCGTCGTCGAGGCCGTGGAGCCGCCGGGCGGCCGGGTTGAAGATCGTCATCCGGCCCTCGGAGTCGCAGGCCACGATCCCCTCGTCGAGCGTGTCGAGCAGCACCCGGAGGAACTCCTCCTCCTGGCGCAGCGCATAGGCCGACCGCTTCACGTCGGTGATGTCACTGAAGGTGCCCACCGCGCCCGTCACCCGGCCGTCCGCGCCCAGGATGGCCTGGGCGCCGATGCGCACCCAACGGGCCTGCCCGTCCCCCGTCCGGAACCCGAGGACGCGGCCGTGGACCCGCCGGCCCCGCCACAGGGCGACCAGCACGGGGTGCCCGTCGACCGGCACCGTCTCGCCGGCCTCGTCGAAGAGCTCGACCCCGCGGTCCAGCGCGGCCTCGAGGAGGTCCTCCAACGACCGCCCGAGCACGCGGGTGCGCGGCGCCCAGAACATCACCTCGAACGCCTCGTTGACCCGCACCACCATGCCGTCACGGTCGACCATGACCAGCCCGTCGGCCAGTGACTCGATGAACGCGTGTTGGCGACGGTCCTGCTCGTGCACCCGGGCCTCGAGCCGCGTGCGCTCCGAGATGTCCCGCAGGGTGACGAGGATCCCGCCCACCGGGTCGTCGAGGTGGTTGTCGGCCCGCAGCTCGAGGTCGAGCTCCTGGCCGTCGGCCCGCCGACAGTGGACCTCGAGGGACACGGCCGGGCGGCGCCGCGCCACCAGGTCGTCGAAGAGGTCCTCCACCGACGTCTGGCTCGAGGGCTCGAACAGCGCCAGGGCGTCCATCCCCACGGCGTCACTCACGTCGTACCCCAGCAGGCGTTCGGCCGAGGCGCTGACGTAGACCAGGCGGCCCGTCTCGGACACCACGGCCACCACGTCGGCCTCGTGGACCGCGGACTGCCGGAACCGGGGCGACGCCGGGAAGGGCAGGGTCGGCGCTCCATGGCCGGATCGGGGGTCCGGCCCGGGCTCGAGGCCGAGCACGGCATCGAGCTCCCGGTCGGACCGTTCGCCGGAGCGCCCGTTGCCGTTGGTCGGGGCGGCGGCGTAGCCGTCGGCGACGTAGCCGTTGGTGCCGTGGCCGTTCGTGCCGTGGCCGTT
>PMFY01000149.1:1140-5407 GCA_003157945.1 Acidimicrobiaceae bacterium
CTCGAGGGGACGGTCGGCCAGCCACAGCGGCTGGAAGACGTGCCACTGCTCGGGTGCCCGCCGGATCAGGCCCTCGAGCCGTGTGGCGATCTGCTGGGTGAGGCGGGCCACGTCCTTGCGCAGCGGTCCGGAGCGGGTGGTGTCGAGTGGCGCCTCGACGACGGCCCGGTGGTCACGGCCCGGCCCGCTGTAGACCGCACCCGTGCACAACGTGGCGCCGGTGCGCAGCGCCAACGTGGCCGGACCGGCCGGCATGGTCGTGCGCTCGCCGAAGAATTCGACCTCGATCCCGGTGCCCTCGATGTCCCGGTCGCACAGCAGACCCACCAGCCCCCCGTCCCGCAGCGTCGAGAGCAGCGTGCCGCCGGATCGCTGATCGAGCGGCACGATCGTGAGCCCCATGGCGGCCCGCTGTTCGACGAAGTAGTCGAACAGGGCCGGGGGTTCGATCCGCTCGGCCACGGCGGTCATCGGCAGGTCCTGGGTGGCCAGGAAGGCACCGCCGTACTCCCAACTGCCGATGTGCGGCAGCGCCAGGATCGTCCCCCGGCCGGCGGCCGCCCCCTCGTGCAGGTGGTGGAGGCCCTCCACGAAGGTGTGCTGGACGACCTCGCCCGTCGACGTGCCCGGGAGCCGGGCCCCTTCGACCCAGTAGCGGGCGTAGGCGCGGAACGATCGGCGGGCCCAGCGGTCGAGCAGCTGGGCGTCGCCCCCCTCGGCACCCAGCACGCGTGCCAGGTTGGCCTTGACCATCGCCCGGTGCTCGTGCCGAACGCGGTAGAGCACGTCACCCACCATGTCGCCCAGCCCGAGCGCCACCGGCTCCGGGAGCGCGGCGATGCACCTCCCCAGCGTCGTGTACGTCCGGAAGACGACCTGCCCCGTGTCCATCGGCCGTCAGCCCATGCCGGCGCGGCGCGGATCAGCCATGGCGCCGACCGGTCCGCTGGCGGGACCCGGCGCGGGCCTGACGGGCCCTCCAGGTCCGACCCGACCGGCTCGACAGCTCACCCTGCCGGCGCGCCCTCCACCGGGACGCCGACGTGGAGGTGGTGCGGCCGGCGGTACGCGAGCTGCCCCACGACGTGGTGCGCACACCGGTCCGGGTCCGGCGGACCCGCCGGGCGGCGGCCGGCGGCGGTGCCTCGGCGAGGCGCCACACCTTGACGAAGCGTCCGACGGCGGTCGCCGACGTCAGTACCAGCATCACCCACAGGACGGGCACCAGGAAGGACGCCGACAGGAAGCCGATGCCGAGCAGGATCATCCGCTCCGCCCGCTCCATCAGGCCGCCCTTGGCCGAGATGCCGAGCGACTCCGCCTTGGCCCGCTGGTACGAGACGAGTGACGTGACGGCCAGGACGGCGAACGGCAGGAGCACGAGGTGGCCGGGGTGGGCCGACACGAGGTACCAGGCGATCCCGCCCAGGATCAGTGCGTCGGCGACGCGGTCGGTCACGGAGTCGAAGAATGCGCCGCGCACCGACGACGTGCCGGAAGCCTTGGCGACCGGGCCGTCGAGCAGGTCGTGGAGACCGGTCAGGATGAGGAACACCAGGGCCAGCAGGAAGTGGCCGGTCGCCACCGAGACGGCGGTCGCACCGGCGGAGATCAGCCCCGTGGCGGTCAGCACGTCGGCGGAGATGCCGGCCTGCTGCAGTCTGCGCCCGACGGGCCCGGTCCCCCGGTCCACCGTGTCGCGCCATCGCCCGTCGAACATGCACGCTCCTCTGGAAGGTCACTACCAGGGTACCACCTGCTAACTCCAGGCAGCGGTCCACGGCGGCGCGGCGAACCCCTGGTCAGCCCCGGTGTCGACGCCTCAGAGGGAGAGGGGGCGGATGGGGGCCATGACCAGCGAGGGATCGGTGTGCCAGTCGACGCCCGGCACGTCGATGTAGAGCTCGACCTCGTTGCCGTCCGGGTCGAGCACGTACAGGCTGTGCGTGACGGTGTGATCGGACGCCCCCACGATGGGAACGCCGGCCTCCACCAGCCGCCGGTGCGCCTCACGGAGCTCCTCGTCCGAGTCCCCCACCTTCAGTCCCACGTGGTACAGCCCGAGTCGCCGACCGCCCGGGACGGGTGCCGCGTCCGGGCCCACCTCGATCAGCAGCAGCTCGTGGTGGGTGCGACCCGAGCTGAAGGCGGCCGCCGGGAAGGGCAGGCCCTCCGGTGTGACCATCGTCCAGCCCAGCAGGTCACCGTAGAACCCCACGGACCGCTCCAGATCGGCCACGTAGAGCACCAGGTGCCCCAGCTCTTTCACCTGCATGTCGTCCTCCTCGGTGTCCGCCGTCCGTAGACACACCAGTGTGCCGTCGTCGCGGTGCCGGCGCATCCCCGGGCGGGCGGCGGTGCCGGGGGCGTCACGAAGCGGGCCACGACGCCGTCAGCCGCTCCCAGCTCGAGGCGAGCGTCTCGGGCAGCACCCGGGTGTCGGCCACCGCCGTCATGAAGTTCGTGTCCCCCTTCCAGCGGGGCACGGCGTGCAGGTGGAGGTGCCGGGGGATACCGGCCCCGGCCGCCTCGCCGAGGTTCGCCCCGAGGTTGACCCCCTCGGGTCGGTAGGCGGCCTCCTGGGCCGCGACGCCGAGCCGGGCGGCCGCCCAGAGCTCGGACGACTCCTCGTCGGTGAGGTCGGCCAGCACCCCCACGTGGCGCAGCGGGATCGCCATCAGGTGGCCGCTCGAGTACGGGTAGGCGTTGAGCACCACGAGGACGGTCCGCCCCACCCACAGGACACCGGTGTCCACCGAAGGGGGTCCACTGCCCGCGATGCGACAGAACACACAGTGGGACGGGTCGTCGGCGGCCGCGGGCGGTGAGCCGTCGGCGGGCCCGGTCACGGCACCGGTCACGTAGGCGTTGCGCCAGCCGGCCCACAGCCGCTCGAGGGTCATGACGTCACTCAACCGGCGCCGGTGTCGCCGGCCGCCTCGGGCAGCGACCGGGCCGCGACCTCGTCGAGCAGCACCGACGTGAACTCGGACAGGGGGACGCCGCGGTCGGGACGGTCACTCCCCCGCCGGTTGACGCCGACGGTGCCGGCGGCCACGTCGTCGTCGCCCACCACCAGGATGTAGGGGATCTTCAGCAGTTTGGCCTTGCGGATCCGGGCGCCCAGCGGCTCGTTGGCCGGGTCGGTCTCCACCCGGATGCCGAGGGACCGCAGGTCGTGGGCCACCTGGTCGGCGTAGGGCTGGTGGTCGTCCTTGACGCCCAGGATGCGGACCTGCTCGGGGGCCAGCCACGTCGGCAGCGCGCCGGCGAAGTGCTCCACCAGGATGGCGAAGAACCGCTCGATGGAGCCGAACAGGGCGCGGTGCAGCATGATCGGCCGGTGCCGCGTGTTGTCCGCACCGACGTACTCGAGCTCGAACCGCTCCGGGTGGTTGAAGTCGCACTGGATGGTGCTCAGCTGCCAGGTCCGACCGATGGCGTCGCGCACGTCGATGTCGATCTTCGGACCGTAGAAGGCGGCATCGCCCTCCTTGATCTCGTAGGGCAGACCGTGGCGGTCGAGCGCCTGGCGCAGCGCCGCCGTCGCCTGGTCCCAGATCTCGTCGGAGCCCACGTACTTGTCCGGGTCCTTGGTCGACAGGTTCGCCGTGAATTCGGTGAACCCGAAGGCGCGCAGCACACTCATCACGAAATCGAGGAGTGAGGCGATCTCGTCACCGAGCTGCTCCTCGGTGCAGTAGATGTGGCTGTCGTCCTGGGTGAACCCNNCGCTCGTAGCGGTAGACCGTGCCGAGCTCGAACAGCCGCAGGGGCAGCTCGCGGTAGCTGCGCTGGCGGCTGTCGAAGATGAGGCAGTGCATCGGGCAGTTCATGGGTTTCGGGTAGTACGTCCCGTTGTCCATCTCCATGGGCGGGTACATCCCGTCCTTGTAGAAGCCCAGATGGCCCGACGTCTCGAACAGGTGGGCGTTGGCCAGGTGCGGGGTGAACACGAACTCGTAGCCGCCGTCCTGGTGGCGCTGACGGCTGTAGTCCTCCATCAGCTTGCGGACGATGCCGCCCTTCGGGTGCCAGACGGCCAGTCCGCCGCCGAGCTCCTGGGGGAAGCTGAACAGGTCCAGCTCGACACCGAGCTTGCGGTGGTCGCGCTTCTCGGCCTCCTCGAGCCGGTGCAGGTGCTCGGCCAGTGCGTCCTCCGACTCCCAGGCGGTGCCGTAGATCCGCTGCAGCATTTCATTGCGCGAGTCGCCGCGCCAATAGGCCCCGGCCACCTTCATGAGCTTGAACGCTTTCAGCTTGCCGG
>PMFY01000278.1 GCA_003157945.1 Acidimicrobiaceae bacterium
CCGAGCTCGGCGTAGAAGGCGCACAGGGCCGCCGGGTCGGGCACCACGGCGTGGAGGCCGAGGAGACGGTGCAGGCTCACGGCTGGAACGGCCCCGTTCCGGCGACACACGCATTGCGCAACTCGCCGATGCCCTCGGCGCCCGACACCACGACGTCGCCCGGCACCAGGAAGCGTCCCCGGGCCATGCCGACACCGTCGGGCGTGCCCGTGAAGATGATGTCCCCNNCCCCCGAGACGTCGCACCAGAGGGGGATGTCGTCGGGATCGGCCACGCCGTCGGTCGAGACGAGGGCCGGACCGATGGGCGCGTAGGCCGGGAAGCTCTTGCCGAGGGAGAACTGCGGTGGCGTCCCGGTCATCTGGACGAGGCGGTCCGACACGTCCTGACCCAGGGTCAGGCCGGCCAGGACGCCCCAGGCGTCCTCCACCGGGACGTGGCTGCAGGCCCGGCCGACCACGGCGACGATCTCGACCTCCCAGTCGANNCCGATGACGACGCCGAGCTCGACTTCCCAGTCGGTCTTTTCCGAGCCCCTGGGGATCACGATGTCGTCGTTGGGGCCGACGATGCAATTCGTCGGCTTGATGAACAGCACCGGCTCTTTGGGAATCGCCATCCCCGATTCCGCCGCGTGGTCGGCGTAGTTGAGCCCGATGGCGAACACCTGTCGGGGCCGCGGCACCGGGGGCCCGAGGACGGCGTCGGCCACCGCCCCGTCCGGTGTGGCGCCGGCACAGCGGTCCGTCAGGTCGTGGAGCTCGGCGCTCCGGGCCACCGCGGCCATCGGGTCGGCGAGGGCGTCGTCGTCCGCCAGGCGGGCCAGGTCGTACCAGGCGCCGTCCACCTCGAGGGCGGACCTCCCGGAGACGTTGAGCAGTCGGAACATCCACCCTCCCTGTTATCGGTCGATACTGCAGTATTATCGATTGATATGACGCGTGCAACCGCGACACCCGCGACACCCGCTCCGGCTTCCCGGGCCCGCCGGCCCTCCGACACGATCGTCGCCGACCTGCTCGACGCCGCCGCCGTCGAGTTCGCGGCCCACGGCTTCGCCGGCGCCTCCACGCGCCGGATCGCCCAGCGGGCCGGGGCGCACCAGCCGCAGATCAACTACCACTTCACCTCCAAGGAGCAGCTGTGGCGGGCCACCGTCGACCACCTGTTCTCCCTCATGGATGCGGCGCTGCCGGGCCCCGGGGGCACCGCACCGCTCGAGGAGGCGTTCGTCGACCTGCTCCACGCCTTCATCCGGTTCTCGGCCGACCATCCCGAACTCGACCGCATCATCAACCTCGAGGCCACGGACCGGTCGGACCGGCTCGAGTGGCTGGTGGCCACCCACCTCCGGCCCCGGTTCGAGGCGGTCGCCGCCGGCTGGCGGCGGCTCCGCGCCGCGGGCGTCGGGGCCGACCTCTCCCCCGGCGAGGTCTGGGAGGTGGTCACCAGCTACGGCGCCATGCACTTCGCCAACGCCCCGATGCTCTCCCTCCTCGGCATCACCGGAGGAGACGGCCGGTCGGAGTCGGACGCCCACGCGGCCCGGGTGCTCGCCGTGCTCCTGCCGTCCCCGGCCGGACGCGGCTCCGCGCCGTAGCCCCGGGCCCCGGACCGGACCGGCCGACGGAGTGCGGCCGGCCCGGCGGTACCGTGTGGCCGGTGAGCGTGCTCGTCGACCTGCAGGACGTGAACGTGACCATGGCCGACCGGACGCTCTTCGACGGGCTGTCGGTGACCGTCTCCACCGGTGACCGCCTGGGGGTCGTCGGCATCAACGGCACCGGCAAGTCGACCCTGCTGCGCGTCCTCGCCGGCCGTCTCGTACCCGACGCCGGCGCCGTCCGCACGGGCCGTGGCGTGCGGGTCGGCTTCCTCGACCAGGCACCCCACCTCCCGGCCGGCACCGTCCGCGACGCCGTCGGGCCCGGATGGGAGGCGGCCGCCGCCCTCGACCGCCTGGGCATGGCCGCCCACGTCGACCGGGACGTGTCCGGACTGTCGGGCGGACAGGCCAAGCGGGTCGCCCTGGCCCGGGTCCTCGCCCACCCGAGTGACCTGCTGGTGCTGGACGAGCCCACCAACCACCTCGACCTCGGCGCCGTCACCTGGCTGGAGGACTGGCTGGCGGCCTACCCCGGCGGCCTGGTCCTCGTCTCCCACGACCGGTACCTCCTGGACCGGGTCACCACCCGGATGCTCGAGCTCGACCGCGGCGCCTCGTTCGTCCACGAGGGCGGCTACGCCTCCTACCTCGAGGCGCGGGCCCTCCGCGAGGAGCAGGCGGTCGCCGCCGAGGCCACCCGGAAGAACCTGGCCCGCACCGAGCTGGCCTGGCTGCGGCGCGGCGCCCAGGCCCGCAGCCGCAAGCCACGCGCCCGCATCACCGCGGCCCGGGCCCTGGTCGACGGCCGGCCGGCCGAGGCGGCCCGGGCCGGCGACCTCGAGCTCGGCACCGCCATGGCCCGCCTGGGCGACAAGGTGATCGAGTGCACCGGGGTCGGCGTCACCTACGACGGCGGTCCCGCCGTGCTGTCCGACGTCGACCTCACCCTCGGCCCGGGCGACCGGGTGGGCCTCGTCGGGGCGAACGGCACCGGCAAGTCCACGCTCCTCGACGTGCTGGCCGGGCTGCGGCCCCCCACCACCGGCACGGTCGAGACCGGGCCGACCGTGGTGGTCGGCTACTACGACCAGCACGGCACCGAGCTCGACCCCGCCGCCCGCGTGCAGGACGTGGTGGCCGGGCCGCTGCGCACCCCGGGCTCACTGGCCGATGTGGCGCTGATGAAGCGCTTCTGGTTCACCGGCAACCTCCCCTACACGCGGGTGGCCAACCTGTCGGGCGGCGAGCGCCGGCGACTGCAGCTGCTGGCCGTCCTCGCCCGCCAGCCGAACGTGCTCCTCCTCGACGAGCCCACC
>PMFY01000086.1 GCA_003157945.1 Acidimicrobiaceae bacterium
ATCGCCCCGGGGGCCGCGGCCGCACCGACGGCTGTCCACCCGTTCCGGGCCAGCCGATCGGCCGACGATCCCCCGGTGGTCACCGTGCTCGGCGACAGCACGGCACTGACGCTCGGCTTCGCCCTGGCCGCCACCGCCCCGATCGGCACGACGGTCGAGAACGGCGGCCTCTACGGGTGCGGCTTCGCCGTCGGGTCGTGGGCGTCGAACGATCCGCCGTCCCCGCAGCTGCAGATGTTCCCGGCGTGCAACGAGGCGACGCCGCCGGCCGGACAATGGCCGGCCGTGGATGCCGCCCGGGTCGTCGGCACCCGCCCGGGCGACGTCGTCCTCTTCGTGGCCGGGACCTGGGAGGTGCAGGACATCGAGCGCGACGGACAGTGGGGCAACATCGAGCAGCCGTCGTTCCAGCGCTACGAGCTCAGCCGGATGCGGTTGGCCGTCCGCATCGGGACGGCCCACGGTGCCCACTTCGACTTCGCCACCATGCCGGCCGCGGGGACGGCCGCCAACTCCCCCGAGGCGTCCCGCTCCGACCTGACGTCGCGACGACTCATCTACGACCGACTCATCCGGCAGATCGCCGGGGAGTACCCACGGTCCGTCAGCATCGTGGACTACGGGCAGGTGCTCTCCCCCGGCGGGGTCTTCCGTGAGTACCTGGACGGCGTCCAGGTCCGGGCGGCCGACGGCGTGCACACCCCCGCCTACGCCCCGGGCAACGCGTTCGCCGGCAACTCCCCCGAGGCGGTGGCCCACGCCTTCTACGACTGGCTGTCCCCCCGACTCTGGCCGCTGCTCATCGCCACCGCCCATCCCACCCGGGCCTCCGGGACGTGATGCGGCGGCTGCGTCGGCGCCCGCGTGCGACCGGACGTGCGGGCCTCAGAACCAGTTGGCGCGGGCGGCGGGCGGCCGGGGTGCCCCGGTGATGTTGGACAGTGATGTGGGGCCGTCGTCCACAGTCGACAGCGGGCTGGCCACGTCCTCGAGCGACCGGCCCTCAGCCGCCACGCCGAGGAACAGCTCGACGGTGCCGCCGAGCATCATGACGCCCGCACCGATCAGGTAGCCGACGAAGAGCCGGAAGTGGTCCTGGCCGGTGCCGATCAGGTAGCCGTAGAGCCACGGCCCGATGGCGCCGAACGTCTGGGCGATGGCGAAGAAGACGGCGATGGCCTTGGCCCGGACCTCCACCGGAAAGATCTCGCTCACCGTCAGGTAGGCGGCGCTGGCGCCGGCCGATGCGAAGAAGAAGATCACGCACCAGCAGACGGTCTGGGTGACGGCGTCGAGCACACCCGCGTTGAACAGGACGGCCGAGAGGGCCAGCAGGATGCCGGACAGCAGGTAGGTCCCGGCGATCATGCGGCGTCGGCCGATGCTGTCGAACAGGTGACCGAGCACCAGCGGCCCGACGAGGTTCCCCAGAGCGAAGAAGATGAAGTAGTACGCCGTGTCCTTGGCATCGACGCCGTAGATCTTGGTGAGCACCAGGGCGTAGGTGAAGAAGATGGCGTTGTAGAGGAAGGACTGGGTGATCATCAGGGTGGCACCCAGGATCGCCCGCCTCGGATAGTGCACGAACAGGGTCTTGGCCAGCACCAGGAACCCCATGTCACCGGCCGGTCGCACCTCGATGGCCTTGGACTCGTCGAGCTCGCCGACGGTGCCGCCCGCCTCCTTCGCCGCGGCCTCGATCCGGGCGACCTGTTCCTCAGCCTCGCGCTCCCGCCCGTGCATGATGAGCCACCGTGGGCTCTCGGGAAGGTGCCGCCGCACGAACAGGATGACCACGCCCAGCACCGGTCCGAACAGGAAGGCGACCCGCCACGAGTACGAGACGGGCAGGTGGTTGACCACGAGGAGGGTGAGGACCGTGCCCAGGAACGCTCCGGCCCAATAGGTGCCGTTGACGGCGATGTCCACGCGGCCCCGGTACTGGGCCGGGATGAGCTCGTCGATCGCCGAGTTGATGGCCGCGTACTCACCACCGATGCCCGCGCCGGCGATGAACCTCGAGAGGTAGAGCCAGTACACCCAGAAGGTCGAGTGGCCGAAGGTGAGTGCCGTCAGGAACCCGCCGAAGAGGTACACGCCGAGGGTGATCATGAACAGGTTGCGCCGTCCCCAGCGGTCCGACAGGCGGCCGAAGAAGAGCGCCCCGAACACCTCGCCGAGCAGGTACACGGTCCCGATGGCGAACGCGACCCCGGCCGAGGACAGATTCAGCGACTGCTTGCTGCTGATCAGACTCGTCACGTTCGACGCGATGGTGATCTCGAGTCCGTCGAGGATCCACGCCACGCCGAGGGCGACGACGATCATCGTATGGAAGCGCGACCAGCCCAGTCGGTCGAGGCGGGCCGGGATGAGCGTGCGGATGGTCCCACCCTCCGGTCGCTCCGCCACCTCCGCCTGTTGATCATCGACCAGTGCCACGGTTCCCTCCCCCTTCTGCAGACTGCTACGCCTATTCCCCCACCGAATGTCCGCCAATCACCGGAATTGCGGGGTCGGGGCCGGCGGCCGGCGGGCGGGCGCGGGTCCGTCGGCGGAGTGTCCGGTCGGTGGAGCGTCCCGTCGGTGGAGCGTCCCGTCGGCGCCACGCGACATCCCCATCCACGCCGGTCGTTCCGCCCGCCGTGGTTCAATGATCCCCGCCGGTCCGTCACCGGTGGAGGGAGCGAGGCATGGCCCACGGCGTACGCATCGACCTGACCGACCCGGACCTGTTCGCCGATGGGCCACCGCAGGACGTCTACCGCCACCTGCGCGACGACGCACCCGTCTTCTGGCACGAGCCGACGCCCACCACGCCCGGGGGTGAGGGCTTCTGGTGCCTGACCCGGCACGAGGACGTGTCGTGGGCGGCCCGCCAGCCGGACCTGTTCTCCTCCGCCGGCGGCGGCGACCGGGACGGTGGCGGCACCCTGATCGAGGACCTCCCGGCGGGCTTCGCCGCCGGCGTGCTGTTCAACATGCAGGACGACCCGCGCCACCGGTACATCCGCCGGCTCGTCACCCCGTCGGTCAGCCCGCGCCGCCTGCGCCAGATCGAGGCCGGGCTCGCCGGGCGGTGTGCGGTGCTGCTCGACGAGGCGCTCGAGCGTGACCCGTGCGACTTCCTGGTCGACGTCGCCGCCGAGCTGCCCCTGCAGGCGATCGCGTCGCTCCTCGGGGTGCCCCAGGAGGACCGGCACTTCCTCCTCGACTGGGCCGACGCCACCCTCGACTACGACGACCACAACCCGGGGGAGACGTCGTCGAGGGCACAGGAGGCGGGCGCCGCCATGTCCGCCTACTGCACCCGACTGCTCGACCAGAAGCGGGTGAGCCCGGGGGACGACATCCTGTCCGTCATCACCACCGCCCGGCTCCCCGACGGCGCCGCCCCGGGCGGTCCGCTCAGCGACCTGGAACAGCAGATGTTCTTCCACCTGCTCGTGGCCGCCGGCAGCGAGACCACCCGCAACTCCATCACGGCCGGGCTGCTGGCGTTCATGGACCGACCGGACGACTGGGAGGCGCTCCGTGCGGACCGGGCCCTGCTGCCCGGGGCCGTCGAGGAGATGCTGCGGTGGGCGTCCTCCACCGTCTACAACCGCCGGACGGCGACCCGGGCCGTCGAGCGGCACGGCCAGCTGATCCGACCGGGCGACAAGGTCGTGCTCTGGTGGCAGGCGGCCAACTTCGACGAGCGGGTCTTCCCCGAACCGCTCGGCTTCGAGATCCGGCGGGACCCCAACCCCCACCTGGCCTTCGGCGCCGGCAGCCACTTCTGCCTCGGGGCCAACCTGGCCCGGCTCGAGATCACCCTCGTCTTCGACGGCCTGCTCGACCGTGCCCGGTCGATCGGGCCCGCCGGACCTGTCGAGCGGACGCGCTCCAACAAGCACGCCGGCTTCCGCCATGCACCGGTGCGCTTCCGCCGGGCCGACCGCTGACCCACCGGGCCCCTCCGGACCAGCGGGCCCGCCATCGGCGGTGCCACACTGTCGGGCATGGCGAGGATCGTGATGGTGCACGGGGCCGGCAATTCACTGTGGGGGCCGGCGTCGATCCGGGCCCGGTGGTACCCGGCGCTGTCCGACGGACTCGCCTGGCACGGTGTCGGGGTGGCGGAGTCCGACGTGACCGTCGCCTTCTACGGCGACCTGTTCCGCAAGGACCCCGAGCGCGGCTACGACCCGCAGTTCGACCTCAAGCAGCTGCTGACGAAGGCGTCCGGGGTCTTCCAGGCGGGCGATCACGACGTGGACCTCGACGAGCTGGTCAAGATGCTCGCCGACCAGCACCTCGACCGACTCCTGGCCCAGGCGGCCGCCTATCTCGAGAACCCGGAGATCCGCCGGGCCTCCCAGGCGCGCCTCGAGGCGGCCATCGGCCCCGACACGGAGGTGGTGGTCGCCCACTCACTGGGCACGATCGTCGCCTACGAGACCCTCGCCCTCCACCCCGAGTGGGACGTGGACGGGTTCGTCACCCTCGGATCGCCCCTCGGCGGCGAGCGAATCATCTCGCTCCTCGAGCCCGGTCCCGTCGCCGGGCGGGGGCGGTTCCCCGGGGGCACGTCGCAGTGGGTCAACATCCGCAACGCCGACGACCCGGCCTGCATCCACCCGCTGCCCGACGTCTTCGAGGGCAGGGTCAGTGAGCGCCTCGTGGACAACGGCCACCGGGTCCACGACCCCGAGCCCTACCTGAACAACCCCACCACCGGTGGGGCGATCGCCGGGATGCTCCGACCGGGAGGCTGAGCCCCGTCCCGGCCCCGGGGTCATCGGGCGCCGCCGGTGGAAGTGCCGCACGGCCCTGCCGGCCCGGGAGCAGCGGCGCGAAACTCGGGCCATGGACACCGACACCGCACGCCGTGCCCTGGCCGCCTGGCGGGCCGACTACCCCGAGGACCCCTACCTGGCCGACGGCCGCCTGCGCGCCGCACTGGCCCGGGCCCTCCCGCCGGAGCGCCTCGCCCTCCTCGAGGCCCGCGCCTCCGCCTTCGCCCTGGACATGACCCGGGTCGTGGGCCCGGCGGCGGCGCGCTACGAACAGCGGGCCCACCTGCCCGAGCTCGCCCGCTACGACGGCATCGGCCGACGGACCGAGTCGGTGGCGTTCGACCCCGCCTACGACGTCGCGGGGGATGCCGTGTGGGCGAGTGGACTCGTCTCGCTGTCGGGGAACCCGGGATCGGCCTACGAACAGGCCACACTGCTCTACCTGCTGTCCCTCGAGGGCGAGGCCGGTCATGCCTGCCCGGCGACCTGCACCATCGGCCTGGCCCGGGCGCTCCGTCGGGTGGCCGACGACGCCGTCCGCGAGCGGTTCCTCCCTCCCCTGGTGGACCCGGACTACGCCACGGCGGTGCGCGGGTCGCAGTTCCTCACCGAGGTGCAGGGCGGGTCGGACGTCGGGGCGAACGTCTGCCGTGCGGTGCCCGAGGGTGACGGCACCTACCGCATCACGGGCGAGAAATGGTTCTGCTCGGTGGCCGACGCCGGCCAGTTCTTCCTCACCGCCCGCGTCGACGGGGCGGAGGCCGGCACGCGTGGTCTGGGCAGCTTCGTCGTCCCCCGCGAGCTCGACGGCGCACCCAACGGCTTCGCCCTGCGGCGGCTCAAGGACAAGCTCGGCACGCGCGGCCTGGCCTCCGGGGAGATCGACTTCGACGGCGCCCTGGCCTGGCCCGTCGGCCCGGTCGAGCACGGGTTCCGGACGGCGGTGGGCATCGTCCTCAACACCAGCCGCTGGATGACCGCCGTCGGCGACGCCGGGATGATGCGCCGGGCCTACCTGGAGGCCGCGGCCTACGCCGTCCACCGGCAGGCGTTCGGACAGCCGATCGGTGCATTCCCGGCCGTCCGGCGCACGCTGGCGGACATGGCGTCCGTGTCCGTCGGCGCCCTGCACCTGGTGCTGGCGCTGACGGGACTCGAGGACCGCATCGACGCCGGCACCGCCGACGACGCGGACGTCCTCCTGCACCGGTTCCTGGTGAACCTGGCCAAGTACCTCGTCTCCGGCCAGGCCACCGAGGTGGTGCACGCGGCCGTCGAGGTGCTCGGGGGGAACGGCGCCATCGAGGACTTCAGCGTCCTCCCCCGCCTCTACCGCGACGCCATGGTCTACGAGTCGTGGGAGGGCAGCCACAACGTCCTGGTCGCGCAGGTGCTCACCGACCTCCGCCGACTGCCGATCCTCGACGAGGTCGGGCGCTGGCTGCGCGGAATGGTGGGGTCGGTGGCCGACGAGGGGCTGGCCGCGCAGCTCGGCGAGGAGCTGGAGGTCGCGCTCGGTGCCACCCGGTCGTGCATGACGGACGCCGACGTCGGCGCCTGGCAGTTCCGCGACATCGTGGGGCGGATCGGGCTGCTGGCCGAGGCCTGCCTCCTCGCCGGGGCCGGCGACGAGGCCATGGCCCGCCATCTGGTCACCACCCGGCTGACGCCCGGCTACCGGCCCGAGGACGACGCCGACCTGGTCGCCCGCGTCGAGGCCGTCCTGGACGGGTCCGCCTGAGCCACCACGTCCGGGGCGGGCCGCCCCGTGGCGGCGGCCAGTCAGCCCGGTGCGCCGTCCACGTCCCGGGGGTCCTCCCCGGCCCAGCCCGACGGCGGGTCGCTGGCCGGGAAGCTCTCCTCGCTCATCTCGTCGATGGCGTCGTAGGCCCGTCCGTCCGCCCCGTCGACGGGTTCCCTGTCCTCGGGGTCCGGTCCCATGTCCACCTCCTCGCACGGCGCCCGTGCCGCTCGACGGTCGTCTGAGCCAGCGTAGGGGCCGACCCGCCCGGTCCGGCCGGATGGCCAGGTGGCCNNGGGCACGGCTACGTGCCGCGTGCCGCGTGCCGCAGCTCCTTGGCGGCGCGGTCGAGGTCGCCGATGGCCTCGGTGAGCACCCGGGCCGGGACGCCGTCCCGCTCGAGCCGCTCGCGCACGCCGGTCAGTGCCAGCCCGGCGGAGAAGATCCGCCGCAGCACGACATCGAGGTCGACCAGCAGTGCCTCGTTGCCGGCCACGGCCGGGCCCGGGTTCCCCGGGGAGGCGGACGCCGTCACCAGGACGCCCGTGCCGTAGCTCAGCGGCACGGGTGCCGAGGCGATCTGCACCCGCACGTACGATCCATCGGGTCGGGACCCGACCGCCGCCCGGCCCGAATAGGCCGGATCGGTCCACTGCGGGACCTCGTCCGCCGCCCGCCCGCCGCGCCCCTCCCCCCAGTGCGGCGGGAGCAACTGGTCGAGGAGCCGGCCCATGAGGCCCCCGGCACCGGTGCCGAAGAGCTCGTCCGCCTGGGCGTTGGCGGCGATGATGCGGCCGTCGTCATCGGCCAACAGCACCGCGCACGGCGCGACGGCGAACACGGCGTGGGCCACCCCGTCGCCGAGGAGTTCGGCGCACCGTTCCCCCCGCGGCCAGCCGGTGGGCGCCGGGGCGGGGTCCACTGCGACCGTCGGGACGGGGCTCGGTGCCCTCGACACCACCCGGGCGAGCGAGAGGGTCACCGTGGCACCCATGCACGCACCGTCGTCGTCGAGCCGCGACGACACCAGGACGTCGAACCACCGCAGCTCTCCCGAGGAGTGACAGGGCACGTCGACCGCCAGGGGGGCGGGAAGGTCGCCCAGCAACGCGGACCGCACGGAGGCGGCCACCAGTGCCGCCGTGCCGTCGTCCCCGGCGCCGTCACAGATGTCGAGGTACGACACGCCGACCCCGCACCGGGACGCATCGCCCCCGTTGTCCGCGCAGAAGCGGGCCCAGGCATCGTTGACGCACACGATGCGTCCCTCGAGGTCCAGCAGGGCGACCTCCACGTCGGAGGCCGACGACATCACGAGGATGGCGGGCCCGCCGCCCCGGGAATGCCTGTCGGCCGGGTCACCGGGGACCTCCGCAGCCGGTTCACCATCGTTCGCCATTGACTCCCCACCGGACCCGCAATTCGCCCCCGTCGGGGCTCCGTCCGGCCGTCCGGCCGTCCAGGTGTGTACCCGTCGACCGTACTCCCGACGGCCACCCCGGACAATCGGACCACCGGGACCGGCCGCACCACCGGTGGGGGTGACGGTCGCGGTCCGTGGTCGCCAGGTGTCCAGTATCTCGCCCGGCCCCCACCAGACGTCCCATCTGCGCGCGCTGCGCGGTCGCGACTTGATTCACCTGCCCCGAAGGCGGACGATGGACCTGTCAGCGCGCGTCTCGCGCGGTGACGGCGGAAGACGAACCACGAAGGCCGGCTCACGGACCATGAAGCTGCAGACTCTCGGTGATGCCATCGACGAACGCATGGAGTCCCGCGCCGATTCGCCGGCCGCGGCCGCACTGGCCCTCGGTGTCACCGTGGAGGAGCTCCTCGGCTGGATGGGCGACGAGCACCTGCCCGAGCCCGGACAGGTGGATGCGGTGGTCCGGTACCTGGAGGTCGACGCCGACCACTACCGCGGTCTCTGCCTGCGGAGCCAGATGCGCCGTGTCCAGTCGACGATCCGCAACGGACCGTCGGCACGCTCCGCCTGACGGAGCGTGCGCCGGCCCGTCAGGCCGTGGCGGCCAGGCCGAGCCGAGCTGGGGCGGGTGACGGCCCGGCGACCACGTCCGGTGCCACCAGATTGAGGAACCGCCCCCGTCCGGACCGGGCCACCCGGAACCATTCGGTGGCGAAGAGATGGTGGAAGGCGCCCGCCGGCAGTCCCATGAACGAGTCCGCCTCCATCACCTGGCTCGAGTGGGCGGACACCGCCGCCAGTTTCAAGGGCAGGTGGCGCCGCACGTCGACGCCCACCAGGTCGGGTCCCCCCTCGACTCCCAGCCGTTCCGACAGTCCGGGCGGCCAGCGGGTGCCCACCAGCCCGCGGCCGACCAGGTCGCGGCGCAGGCGGCGGAGCTCCGGCCGGCTGACCGTCGCCTCGTAGAGCTCGCAGTCGGTCCCGGTGACGGCGCGGGTGCCGATCTCGTGCACCCGCACATGGTCCACGTGCCCGTAGATCCCGTCGGCGTCGTACGCCGTGAGCGCGGTGGCCCCCACCTCCCCCAGGAGTCGGCGCACGGCGGCGGCCGCCGCATCGACGGACGCCGAGGCCAACGATCCGCGGGGTGCCGCACCCGACACCGGGGTCGCGTGCCCGGAGTCGCCGTAGCCGAGGAACTCCACCCGCTCGATCCCGAGGACGGCTGCGGCCTCGAGCACCTCGGCGCGGCGGTGGGCTCCGAGGTCGTGTCCGGCGGACGACGGCCGTTCACCCCGGTCGCCGTCGGTGGCCACGACGAGGACGACGCGCCACCCGGCCTCGACCGCGGTGGCGATGGTCCCGCCGGTGAAGATCGACTCGTCGTCGGGATGCGCGTGGAGCGTCACCAGGACCGGCGTCACCGTCGGGCCTCCGCCCCGCGCCCGGCCGAGTCCCATGCGCTCCAGGCCTGGAACCCGCCGTCGAGGTCGGCGGCCCGGTGGAAGCCGAGATCGACCAGTGACGCGGCGGCCAGGCTCGACGCGTACCCGGCCGAGCACACGACCACCACGGGCTGGTCGTGGTCGCGGACCTCGGGGATCCGGTGCGCACCCCGGGGGTCGAGGCGCCACTCGAGCACGTTCCGCTCGATCACCACCGCGCCGGGCAGCTCACCCTCCGCCCGACGTTGGGCCTCCGGGCGGATGTCGACCACCAGGCCCCCGGCCGCCTCGACGTCGGCCAGCTGCCCCGGCGTGACGCGGCCGATGCGGCTGCGGGCCTCGGCCACCAGCTCGTCAGCGCTGTGTGTCATCGGGACGAGGTCCGG
>PMFY01000234.1 GCA_003157945.1 Acidimicrobiaceae bacterium
CCTGAGGAAGGACGTTCGGTCATGTTCCCAGCTTGCTGCACCCTGGGGTCGGCGCCAAATAGACCCGTCCACCCGGGCGGACAGAAGTGGGGCGCACGTCGGCGTGGGGACGCAACGTCCGCGAAGGCGCCGGGCGTCGCGACCGGCCGGAGGTGGCCGCTCCGCCCTCAGGAGCCGACGAGACTGACGGGCGTCGTCGTGGGCCCGCTGACGACCGGTAGTGCTCCGATGAACGTCAGCCGATCGATGCGCATGCTGCGGGCACCCCCCGATCCGGGGCCGACCTCCGGCTGCGTCCACGCCGCGTAGGCCATCCACAGCGTCCCGCCACCGCCCCGGAAGATGCTCTCGCCCCCGGGACCGGCGACCGTGCCGAACGACGCCAGGACCGGGTACGGCGACGTCGTCTGACACGGTCCGACGGGGGACGTGCAGCGCGCGTGCCCCACCGCATAGCCGGCCGTGGCATACCCCCCGCCGGAGAAGAACAGGTGGTAGGCCCCGTCGACCTCGATCATGTCGGGCCCCTCGATGGTCGACTCGTCCGGTGGGCCTCCGTCCTCCCAACCACCGTCGTAGGACAGGATGGGCGTGGCCGTGCCGGTCAGGGCGACCCCGTCCGCGGCCAGCGGCTGGGACCAGATCTGCGAGAGGACACCGCAGCAGTTGCCGTCGTTCTTCCACAGCAGCCACCGGTGACCGTGGGAATCCACGAATTCGAAGGGGTCGATCGAGCCCCCCAGCGACGTCTGGCAGATCGTGGGCTCGTCCGACGTGGACCGGAAGGGCCCGGAGACCGACGGGGAGCTCGCCACGCCGATGCACTGCCGTCCCGAGCGCGCGTCCTTGGCGGCGAACCAGAGCACCCATCCGCCGCGCACCGGTACGAGGTCCGGTGCCCACACGTACTGCCACGAATGCACCGCCCAGGAGGGGGGCGCCGGGAGCACGTCGCCCCGGGACCGCCAGTGGACCAGGTCGGTGGAGGTCTCCATGGGGACGTCGAGACCGCCGGTGCCCGTGGACAGCGCGACGTAGGTCGATCCCGTGTGGACCACGTCAGGATCGGGGAAGTCGTGGTCGATCACCGGATTCGTGTACCGCGGGGTGACCGTGGTCCGCGCCGGCGGGCGGGCGGCCGGAGGGCCGGGGTCGTGACCGGCGACGGCGGCGACCCACACGCCGACGACCAGGAGCAGACCGGCGCAGACGATGCCCACCGTCCACCGGCGCCGACGGAGCAGTGCGGCCCGGCGGGTGCGATCCGTCCGGGTCGCGGGTGGGGCGACCCCTCCCCGGGGCCGTGCCGTCGGACCCGGTACGGTCACCCGGCGCCCACCTGGGCGGTCAGCACCCCGGTCAGGTCCTCGTTCGATTCGGCGACCTTGTCGCCGGGGAACACGTACCGCCGCCACGGCTCGCCCGGGACGAGGAGGGAGACCGAGGACGTGCCATCCGTCCCGACGGCGTACCGGTACTCGTAGCTGCCGTGACCGACGGACCCGTTGCCGGACTCCCAGAACCCGACGGCCAACTGGGTGGCCGGCCCGGACGGCAGGGGGCACGACGTCCCGTCCGTCGACACCCCGGCCGGGGTGATCGACCACGTCACCGTGTACGCGCCGTCCACCGGCGTCAGCGCGACCTGTCGGGGCGCCCCCCCGGTGTCGGCCGTCCGGCAGTACGCCGAGATCGGAAAGGACGCTTCCCGTGCCGGAGCCCGGAACCGGAGCGTGACGCGCACCTCGGGCGCCTGCTCCACCCTGGTCGGGGTGAGCCGGGTCGCGGACGGTCCGAACACGCCGTTGAACGGCTTCAGGGACTCGACACGGTAGGCCTGGACGCCCGGACGGGACTCCAGCAGCCCGAGGGTCTCCGTCATCGACGGGCTCATGGCGTAGAGCACCGGCCCGACGAGGTCCGGAGGGTTCTGCTCGCGCAGGTAGGGATCACCGGGGAACGAGGGCGGCGTGATCACCAGGCGGGGCGTGACCGGTGGGCGGTCGAGCAGCCGGGCCGACGACCGGTTGGCGTCCAGCGTCGACCGGTTCGTCGACCACGAGCTCTGGAACGTGAGTGCGCTGAGCACGAGTGCGGCCACCAGCACCGCCCCGGCGCCGATCCGGTTCCACCGCCACACCGCGACGGCCCCGGCTCCGGCCAGGATGGCCAGTGCGGCCAGCGACGGCAGGTAGTAGAGGGGTCCGAGGGGACCGATGAGACCGAAGTTGGCGATGTTCCACGTGGTCCAGAAGAAGAAGTAGCCCGCGGGGAACAGGAGCACCCAGCTCGCCACGGTCCAGAGCCTGGGATTGTGCCGGTTGGCCACCAGGCCCACCACGGCCAGCCCGAGGCCCACCACACCCCCGGCCGTCCACCGGACGGCCTGACCGGTGTTGTGCACCAGTCCCGCCCACGCCTGGGGAAGGCCGAAGTGGAACCCGGTCGGGCCGAAGCTCGCCCGCAGCCCGAAGCCGATGGTGTCCTGCGGGTGCACCGTGTAGGGGAAGGTGGCCACGCTGCCCATGACCGCGGCGTTGTACGCCAGCAGCACGCCCACGGGGACGGCCGCACCGAGGGCGGCCCAGCCGATCATCGACCCGAGCGGGATCCGTCGTCGCACGGCGACCGCGTAGACGAGCAGCGGCACCACGAAGAGGACCGCGTCGAAGGGTCGGTTGAAGACGAGCAGGCCGCCCACGAATCCGGCCGCGGCGGCCAGGGATCGTCGCGGCCGCCGGACGGCACGGAGCACCAGCGCCGTCGTGGCCACGCCGAGCGTCAACGTCGGCAGGTAGCCCAGGAGTGTGCCGCTCTGGACGACCACCATCGGGGACAGGGCCACGAAGGCCAACGTCACCGTGGCCAGGGGCGTGTCGTCGAACAGCTCGGAGACGAGCACGCAGGCGGCCACCGCGAACAGCGCCGCGCTGGCGGCGACCACCAGTTCCGTCGGCGCGTGGACCAGGTCGAACACGGCGATGAACGCCGGCCACAGCGGCTGGTGGGTGAAGACGATCCGGCCGTCGTGGACACCCGTCAGGTAGGGCACGAAGTACGGCGTGTGCGTGGCCGCCGACAGCGTGATGTGGCCGTGGCGGAGCGCGCCCGCCTGGTTGCGGTAGTCGAGGTCGTCGAGGTCGACCGACCCGTAGCGGAACAGGAGTCCCTGGAGCAGCGCGGACGAGACCGCCGCCCAGGCGACGACCGCCAGCGCCACGCCCCGGGGGAACCTGATCCAGCGTTGGCCGTGCTCGCCCATGCGTTACGTCCCGATCCTTCCGGCACTCCGTCCGACGTCGTGGCCTCGACGCGGAGGTGACTCCGCCGCGGCGCGCACCGGTCCCGGTCGCACGCTACCGCGGAGGCCCACGGCGCCCGGGGGGGCGGTCCCGGTCCCGGAACCGGCGGACGGCCTCCAGGGCGGCGTCTGCGCCCAGCAGCAGGACCGCGGCCCAGACCAGGGTGGAGGCCCGGTCGAAGTGGGTGGGCCAGCCGCCGGGGGGGTAGCGGTAACGCATCTGGTGCACCACCACGTCGAGTGCACCGGCCCCTATGAGCAGGGCACCGGCGGCCAGCAGCAGCGCCCGGCCCCGACGCCAGCTCATCGCCAGGGCGATGCCGATGGCGACGACGATTCCCGCGAACGGACCACCGAAGGCGAAGGCGCAGGCCCCGGCGACGACCGTGCCGAGGACGACCCGGGACCACCGGCTGGAAGGCGCGTCGCCGGTGCCGGTGAAGGGGACGTCGATCACGATGGTTGCACCGCCGGCCTCCTCCGTCGCGCCGATCGTCGTCGCGCGTCGGCGCCGGCGCGAGAGCCATCCGGTCACGACGATCGCCAGGCACGCCAGGGCGGTGGCTCCCGAGACGAGCAGGGCGACGTTGACCCCGGTCTGGGGCGCGAAGTGCAGCACGACGTCGAACGACGCCGTCGCCCCCGCCGCCGTCAGGACCTTCGGGTTCACGATCCATCCGTTGGCGAAGCCGTCGATGAGCACGGGCTTGCCGAGGCCCGGGCCGCCCACCACCGAGGCGGTCCAGCCCTTGTTGACGCTCTCGCCGAGCACCAGTGCGAACCGGGAGGACGCGTGGGCCACGTGCACCGTCATGGTGGTCGAGGAGTGCCGCTGCACCGTCACCTCGGGCAGGTGGGCGGACGAGGCCGGCGTCGCCCCGACCGACCCCGGTGTGTCGCCGGACACCGGGGCACCGCCGGGAGCGGAGTCGAGGACCAGCTGGTCGATGTTCAGCCCCGTCCCGGCGCCGTCAGCTGCGGTCAGGGAGTGCACGCCTGCGGCCAACCGCACGCCTCCGGCGTCGGGCCCACACAGGGTGACGGGCAGTCCTCCCCCGGACAGGGCGGTCGAGGCGCTGCCGGCGACCGACACCCAGAGCGGCGCCCCGTCCAGGCGGACGAGGTCGGAACGACAGCTCGGCGGGATCGACGCCGGCACGGTGGCCGCCGCGCCCCCCGGGATGCCCACTTCGGCGATGGCGATCGGCAGGGCCGTCGGCAGTGACGTCTCGTAGCTGGGCGAGTAGCTCAGGTCGACCTGGTCGAAGGTGAGGCGGAAGTCCGTCCCACTGAGCGGGGGGAACGTGACCGGCACGGTGGTCACCGATCCGGCCGCGGCCGTCGTGGGGATCGGCGGAAGGTTCACGGTGGCCGAGCCGCTCGACGACGCGATGGTGACCGCGGTGGGTCGGGAGTGCTCGGCGTCCGAGACGACGCCCAGTGCCAGGTGATCGATGGTGGTGGGCCGGGCCAGCGCATAGTCCAACCAGGCGCCGACCTGCGCCTGGGCCCCGAGTCCCGGACTCCACGCCGTCGACGGGTCACCGTCGAGCGTGGCGCTGGCCGTGTCCTGCAGGTCCCCCGGCATCCGGCTGCTCGACGTCGCCTGCACCACTCCGGCGGTGGCGAGGTCCCGTCCGACCAACCGGTCGACCTCCTGGTCACCGACCTGGGTGGAGACCCGCGCCGTGCCCGTGACCCCGAAGGTGCGGTCCGACGGAACCGTGAACTGTCGGACCATGGCCACCTCGGGGTCGGCACGAGGGGGGACGGGCGCGACGCGCAGGCGGGTCATGATGTAGGTGAGGCGGTCCGTCGTCGCGTCCGGCCCCGCCAGCCGCAGCAGGTCGTCGGGCATCTGCGTCACCTGGGTGGCCCGGACGTTGCCGATCCGGACCTCCGCCAGGCCCGCCAGGCTGGAGCCGGGGGGACTGTACGACTCCGTCGACAGGTTCGTGGCGTCGATCGTGATCCGCATGGTCCGGAACGTCCGGGACGGGAAGGTGATCGTCTGACCCTGCGCGGTGCGCGATGCGGGTCCGAGATCGACCGTGACCGGATCCTTGCCGTCGAAGGTGAGCGTCGCCTTCGTGATCCACTGGTTCGTGTAGTCCGCCTCGTTGGCGGTCGGGAGCGGCTGCACCAGGTTCACGGCGTCCTTCGTCGTGGGCGCCGTGAGCGTCACCTGCCACCAGCTGTGGAGCGGGTTCCCCGAGTTCCCCTCGGTCTGCCACGCCGTCTTCAGGTTGCCGTCGAGGGCGTTGGCGGGCCGCCACTCCGGGCGCAGCGTGTCCGCCGTGCCGTACGCCGACGCCGTCACGGAGGCGACGCCCCCGAGGATCGTCGTGGTCTGTGCATCGGTGGGGGTGCCGACGAACAGGTTCAGGGCGGGATCGTTCTGGATGAACGGCGTGGAACCCTCCGAAGCGGTCTCCGTGTAGCCCGTATTGTCGTTCAGGCTGTTCCACTCGAATGCCTGCTTGCGATTGGAGTCCGTCACGACGAGGTCCGCGGGGCCCCTCGTCACGGAAGCCGCCAGGGTCGGATCCTGATCGAGCGTCCCCGAGTAGAAGATCGTCGGATTGTTGCCCAGCATCCCGATGGCGGCTGCCTGCACCAGACCCGTCCCACTCCCGTCCACGACCAGCGGGTGGGAGAGCGACTCCGCCCGCACGATCGGCCGGGGGTCGCGCACCGTGTAGGTCTCGATCGGAGCGGGTGGCTTTGTGCCGGTGGGGAGCGAATAGTACGTCTCGTCGAGCATGGGGATCTTCGAGATGTTGTCGGTCGGCGTCCCGAACGACTTCGGTCCCTCCAGTCCGGGCGGCACGGTCGCCAGGTCGTGCTGCACGAGGGTCGGCCGGGGGGAGTCGTAGCGCTCGTAGGCCTGGTCGTACTGGACGAGCACGTCGCCCGCACTCATGAGCCGGGCGATCGGGGCGAGCGCGTTCCAGTTCATGGTGCCCTCCTGCAGGGGGGCGTCGAGCGCGTAGAGCAGATCGGCGGTCGGCAGGGACCCCTGGATCTGCTGCTCGTGGGTCACATACGGCCGGGAGAGCACCGCGGGCCACACGGGATCCACCGTGTCGCCGGAGCGGTAGGCGGCGAAGTTCTCCCCCGGCAGCCCGTAGACACGGGTGCCGGGATGGACCGAGTTCAGGTAGTCCGCCGCCTCGGTGACCGCCGGCGGCAATTTCGCCGGCTGGGTGAACTGGGCGACGATGGCGCGACCGGCGAAGGCCGGCGCGTCGGCGGCCAGCACCAGGAGGACGATGAGGGCGGCCGCCAGCACGCCCTTCCTGGAGAACCGCGCCACGAACGCCGTGGTGCCCATACCCAGGAGGACGGCCAGTCCGAGGACGATCAGGGGGGTGGCCCGGTCGGTCGACCGCAGGGCGAGGCCCGCCGTCGTCTTGGTCATGAACAGCTTGGCCAGGCCGCCGAATGCCGTCGGATGCTCGTAGGGGTAGGCGCCCACCGAGAGGATCACGCCGAGGACCACGAGCATGACGAAGTAGAGGCGGTAGCGCCAGCGGCAGAAGACGGCGGCCACGAATGCGGCCACGGGCACCGTGTAGGTCACGGTGACCAGCCACAGCTTCTGGGTGTACTCCGCGGCGGCCACGGTCCAGATGCCCAGTCTGTCCCCGCCGTAGAAGTACCAGTAGCCGAGCCCGCGGATCACCTCGGACACGTTGGACGTCGAACTGGTCGCCTCGACGGACTCGGTGTACCGCAGCACGTTGATGCCGTAGGCCCCCTCGACCACCAGTCCCGCCATCCACCAGAGGGACACCAGGAAGCTGAGGACGGCGATGCGCCAGAACGCACCCCATGCGGCCCGGGCCGACGATTCCCGGGCGACCATCGCACTGAAGGGGATCCACAGCAGAGGGGCCAGGCCGACATAGATGACCGAACTCGCGTTGATCCCGCTGATGCAGGCCACCGTGAGGGCGACGAGGGCCGGGTAGTGCCACCCGGGCGACCGCAGGGACCGGATCACCAGGAACAGGAGCAGCGGAAGCCCGGCGTAGGGGAGCAGGATGACGGAGATCCGGCCGGCGTACTGCATGACGTACGGCGTGAAGGCGTAGGCGGCGGCCGCCACGAAGCCCCCCGCCCCCCACCGCCCGTCGAAGCCGAGTTCCTTGGCCAGGAGCAGGATGCCGAAGCCGGCGATGAACACGATGCTCCCGAGCCAGCACCGCTGGGCGATCCACACCGGGACGTGCAGCAGGGACATCATCCAGAAGAAGGGACCCGTCGGGAAGAGATACCCGATCTGCTCGTGGGTGACCGTACCCAAGGCGACGTTCGGATCCCAGACGGATGCTGATCGAATGGTCCAACGGGCCGGATCGAGGTACAGGTATGTCTTCGTATCGTCAGAGACGAGCCCCGGCTTGGTGAGCAGCATGGGCACATAGGCGAGCAGGGCGAGTACGACGAACGCCCACCGATGATTCCAGAGTGTCACCTGCGGATGCCGACCGTCCGGTCGAGGCGAACCATCCCCATCGATCGCGTCTGACGACGGAGGCGATTTCGATGAAATGGTGGTCATGAGCTCGCTTCGGGACGACATCGGCAGCGGCCACCCTAACCCACCACCGCATTCCGAGCCGATCGGTACGGGGCGTCGTTGACGCCCCGACCTGGTATTTCTCGTCCGGGACTCCGTTCCCTGCTCGACGACCCGCCACGTCGGAGCCGACAGTTCGTCCCGGGTCCCGGGCGGACGTGGAACTCCGGAACGGCACCTTCCGCCGCGTTCCGGGTCGGGTCACGGGCGCCACCGACGGCGACTCCCGCCTGATCCGGTTCAAGGTCGCCGGCACCGGTGCCGAAATCACGTGCAGGGGATCCGTCCGGGACGGCTTCCCACCCCGGCCGGCCCGTAGGGGTCGACAACGAGCTGTGGCGGAACGGATGAACGGAGAGCGCCGTGCAAGTGGTGATCGGACTGGTGGTGGTGGTGATGGTGGTCGGGGTCATCTGGTTGCTCGGATGGATCCCCGGTTCCATCGCCGCCCGGAAGGGTCGCTCGTTCTGGGTCTTCTTCGTGTTCGGGCTGCTCTTCTTCCTGCCGACCCTCATCGTCGCCCTCTGCCTGCGTGGAAGTGTGGGCGTCCGAGAAGGTGACCTCGTCAAGGTCGGTGGCAAGGTCACCTGTGCCGACGGAACGACGATCGCCTCGGGCTGGACCAGCAAGGTGGTGGACGTGAACGTCGTGCGGGGCGCCCCCGCCGTCCAGATCACCGGACCCTCGGGTTCACTGCACTGGGTGATGAAGAGCAAGGTCCGGCCCGCGTGAGGTACGGCGGCCTCCGACGTAGCTGCCGTACCCTGGCCTGTGGCCGCCTCCCCCCACCCAGCTGCGACCGGCCTTCCGGTCGAGGAGGTCATCGACGATCTCCGCGAGGCGCTCGCCGGGGTCGGCGCCGCGGTCCTCCAGGCTGAACCGGGCGCCGGCAAGACGACGGTCGTCCCCCTGCGCCTGTTGGACGAGCTGTGGATGGACGGCGGGCGCATGCTCCTGCTCGAACCCCGTCGGGTCGCGGCCCGGGCCGCCGCGGCGCGGATGGCGGCACTCCTGGACGAGCGCGTCGGAGAGACCGTCGGCCTCTCGACGCGTGACGAACGCCGGGTCTCGAAGGCGACCCGGATCGAGGTCGTCACCGACGGCATCCTCACCCGACGCCTCCAGCGGGACCCCACGCTCGACGGTGTGGCGCTCGTCATATTCGACGAGTTCCACGAGCGCCACCTCCAGGCGGATCTCGGCCTGGCCCTCACACTCGACATCCGCCAGGGCCTCCGGCCGGACCTGCGGGTCCTGGTCATGTCGGCGACCCTCGACTCGGGCGCGGTCTCGGCCCTCCTCGGGGACGCGCCGTTCGTGTCGAGTCGGGGCCGGTCGTTCCCGATCGAACTGCGCTGGATGCCGCAGCGGCCCACCACCCGTCTGGAGCACGGAGTCGCCGCCGTGGTGCATCGTGCGCTCGAGGACGACTCGGGGAACGTCCTCGTCTTCCTGCCCGGGGCCGGGGAGATCAGAGCCACGATCCGCTCGTTCGGCGATCTCGGCGACGTCGACGTCCTCCCGCTGCACGGCACGCTGCCGGCCGCGGAACAGGACCGGGCGCTGCGCGCCGGCACGCGTCGCCGGGTCGTCGTCGCCACCGATATCGCGGAGTCCAGTGTGACCGTGGAGGGCGTCACGGTCGTCATCGACAGCGGATTGGCCCGGCGACCGGCGTTCGACCCGGCCAGCGGCCTCAGTCGGTTGCGGACGCTCACGACCTCCCGTGCTTCAGCTGACCAGCGGGCCGGTCGGGCCGGACGCACCGCACCCGGCGTCGCCTACCGGTTGTGGTCCGAGTCCGAGCACCGCGGACGGCGGGCGTGGCCCGATCCCGAGATCGCCGGTGCGGACCTGGCGCCCCTGGCGCTCGAACTCGCCGCCTGGGGCGCGCCGGCCGAGGCGCTCGTGTGGCTCGACCCGCCGCCCGCCGGCGCCCTGGCGGTCGCGACCTCCCTGTTGATCGAGCTCGGCGCACTCGCCGACGGCCGCCCGACCGATCTCGGGCGTCGGATGCTCGAGCTCCCACTCCACCCGAGACTGGCGCGGATGGTGATCGAGGCACCGGCCGCCGATCGCCGGACGGCGTCGCTCCTCGCGGCGATGCTCTCGGAACGGGACATCGCCCGGCGGGGTGGGCGGGGCTCCCCCGTGAGCGCGGACGTCGCGGAGCGCCTCGCCGCGCTCACCGGCGACGGTTCGGGTTCGCTGGCGGTCGACGGGGCGGCTGTCGCCACGGTGCGCCGCCGTGCCGATGAGCTGCTGCGACGCGCCAAGCTGCCGGCCGGCCGCAGTCTGACGGCCGATCCCGGTCCGCTACTCGCGCTCGGGTACCCCGACCGGATCGCGCAGTGGCGCGGTGGTGCCCGCTACCGGCTGCGCCACGGATCGGGCGCCACGCTCCCCGAGCACGACCCCCTGACCGGTGCCGCGTGGCTCGTCGCCGCCGAGATCGAGGGAGCGGACCGCGCCGCTGGCGCCGAGGGTCGGATCCGTCTCGCCGCGGTGCTCGACCGCGAGGACGTCGAGTCGGTCGGGGGGGCGGAGATCGTCACCGTCGTCCGGGTCGCGTGGGACGACGGGGTCGATGATCTGCGGGCGACGACCGAACGCGTCCTCGACTCGCTCGTCCTCGGCGCGGTGCGGACCGCCGCCCCGCCG
>PMFY01000102.1 GCA_003157945.1 Acidimicrobiaceae bacterium
ACCGTCCCATCGTCGGCATGCATCCCACCCGGGACCAGGCCGGGTACTGGCTGGTGGCCTCGGACGGTGGGGTCTTCTCCTTCGGTGATGCCCACTTCTACGGCTCGACCGGTGGCCAGCACCTGTCCGAGCCGGCGGTGGCGATCTCCTGACCGGGGCCCGGCCGCCCTACCCGGGCGGGAGCGCCCCGTCGGGGAGCGGCCCGCCGTCGCGCATCCGCACGATCCTGGCCGGTATGCCGACGGCCACACAGCCGGCCGGCAGATCGTGGGTGACCACCGCGTGCGCCCCGACGACGGCACCGTCCCCGATGGTCACCCCCCGGGTGATCGTGGCCTTCGCCCCCACCCACACGTCGTCGCCGATGAGCACCGGCGCCGTCGACCTGCCCTGATAGAGGATCTCGATGTCGGACCGGTCGAAGGCGTGGTCGTGGTCCCGGACCGACACCAACTCGCCGAGGAGGCAGTCGGCGCCGATGACGACGCTGCGCTCGGCGGCGACCGTGCAGTGGTGGCCGAACACGGTCCGGTCACCCACCACGAGCCGACCCATGCTCTCGAGCGTGAACCCGTAGTCGAGCACGCACCCGGCCCCGAAGCGGACGTCCGCGTCGCGGGTGACGGCGAACCGGGCACCCGAGCGCACGTCGCAGCGCGGGCCGAAGGTCACCCGGGGATGCCGGAGCCGGGTGAACGCCAGTCCGACGCGGCGTCGCAGGAACGCGCGGAGCCGGGACGCCGCTCCGAAGTCGGCGGGTACGCCGTCACCCGACCCATATCGCTCCGAAGTCATCGCCGTACCCTACCGGGGTCACCGTCCGTGTCGGGGTTGGAGGCGGCGGACGATCGGTCGCCCGCGGGTGTCCCGTCCACCGCGACCCGTCCGCCGCGACCCGGCTACGGACCGGGGACGACCGCTTCGACGTAGACGGACTCGGGGATCCGCTCCGGGCTGTCCGGCGCCGGATCGAGACGCGACGTGCCGCCCGGCATGACCTCGGCACCGGTGAAGCCGACCGATCCGATCACCAGGACCAGTGTCTCGCCGTCCCAGGCCGACACGTGCCCGTGCTCCTGGAAGACCTCGGCGAGGGCGAGCATCCGGGTGGGTCGGCCGGGTCGGAGCTGGTCGATGGCGCCGTCCCCCCCGGCGTAGCTGCAGGCGTACAGGCCGGCGTCGGGCACCCCGACCCGCAGCACCCCGCCCGGGGCGAGGACGGCGAAGGCGTGGCGCAGCACCGCCATGCCCTCGGCCACCGTCATGTGCTCGAGCACGTGCTCCAGGAACACGGCGTCGGCCGCGCCGTCGGGGATCGGGAGCGGACGGCGCAGGTCCCACGTGACGTCGGCCCGAGCCCCGACCAGGTCCACGTTGACCCACCCGGGCAGGTTGTTGCCACCCGAGCCGAGGTGCAGGCGCAGCCCACCGCGCGCCGCTCGCTCGCCCGCCCGCCGCCGGGCCAGCGGAGCCGCCGCCGCGGTGGCCACCTGCTTGGCCCGCAGGCGCACCGACGGGCTCATGAAGGGGCGCAGCAGGTCCGAGAAGGGGATCGTCGAGTGACCCCCGGCCGCCGCCTGCGTGTCCAGGTACTCCTGGAGGCTGCTCGTCCCGTCGTCCGCACCGCCCGTGGCCGTCCGCCGGCCTGCGTCGTCGAAGGTCGTCATGGAGAGATTCGACCACACGAGCGCGCTCTTGGGCAATGGGCCCGACGCGGTGTGCGACACTACGGACCATGGCGGTGCTCGTCCGGGACCTGCGGCACATGACGGCAGCCTGGGACGCGTCGCCCTCGCGGGTCGTGCTCGGCGCACTTGTCCGCTGGCCGCTCTACCCCCGCATCGGGGCGGTCGTCACGTACCGTGCGGCCTCGTGGTGCTGGGGGCGCGGCCTCCGCCCGCTGGCCCTCTGGCTCCAGGCGTCGTCCATCCGCTCGTCCGGCGCCGAGATCCATCCGGCGGCCCGGATCGGACCCGGCTTCGCCGTCATCCACTCCGTGGGCATCGTCGTCGGCCACGAGGTGGTCGCCGGGGACAACCTGGTCCTGTACCAGGGCGTGACCCTCGGCCACACCGGAACGGGCGAGGGACAGCCGTCGATCGGCGACAACGTGCGGATCGGCGCCGGGGCCAAGGTGCTCGGACCCGTCACCATCGGGGACGGCGCCTGGGTGGGGGCCAACGCCGTGGTGCTCGGCGACGTACCGGCCGGCACCGTGGCCACCGGCACGTGGCGCGGACCGACCGGGTCGTCGGCCACCGCCTGACCGTCGCCCGTCACGGCCCGCTCCGGGCGCGGTCCGGGGATGTCGGCACCCCGGGGGGATCACCAGGTGAACGTCACCGGCCGGTCGTCGGACACCCGGATGTCCTGGAACGTCCACTGCTCGGCCGGGACACGGGCGGACGGCACCAGGGTCATGGAGCCGTGGCTACCCGGAAGACGGAAGCGCACCACGACGGTGGCGGTCGCCCCCTGATGGACCACGATCGGGGCCGCCACGAGCACCGTCGGGCCCTCGGCACCCAGCGCCGACAGCGGGCCGGACCCCGAGATCGAGATCCCCCGGGCCGCCGCCGGCAGGTTGTCGGCCACCACGCCGCTGTAGTCCCCGTAGGCCAGGGGCAGGCCGGGAAAGGGACCGGCGACGAACTGCGACTCGCCGTCCGGGGTCCGGTTGGACAGGGTGGTGGTCATCGTCAGCGCGGTGTCCGATCCGTCGGGCCGGGTGGCGAGGTGCACCGACACCGGCAGGAACTGGTCGAGCTTGTTGCCGCCCTGGTTGACCACGTTGACGGCCAGGGAGGTCGGGGTCAGGGTGCCGGCGGAACCGCTGGCCACCCAGGCGGCCTCGGCCGTCGGGTCGGACGACCACACCATCAGGTGCCGGCCCGCCACCGCGCCGGACACCGCCGAGGCGAGGCCGCGCAGATCGGTCGTCTCGCCCTGCAGCTGGCGCAGGACGTCGCCGGCGATCGTGCCCAGTGCGTCTTCGCGGGCGGCGTCGCCCGTGGCGTCGTCGGACAGTCCCGCGTACTGGTCGTGGAGCAGGTACTGCACCACGTTGGAGGCGTCGAGCGTGGTGCCACCCACCTGCACGGGGCCGGTCACGGTCATGATCTGGCGCAGACCGACCACGTCGACGGCCAGCACGCCCTGGACGTGCTGGCCGGTGCGGGCCGCCCACATCCGCGCCGCCAGGTCGGCCGTCACCGGGAACTGCGGGGTGACACCGAGGGTCCGCCAGTCCACCCCGGGCTTCAGCCAGCCCCAGTTGCGCTGGAGGTCGCCGGTGACGACCACCTGGCCCGGGGCCAGTCCCAGGGCGCCCGACGGGCTGAGGTCACCGAGGTGGACCGTGCCGTCGGCGGCGTCGGCCGTGCCGATCTCCAGGAAGGCACCGGACCCGGCCCGCATCTCGGCGTTGTTGCCGGCCAGCACCAGGTAGGTCTGCGGGCCCTGGAGGATGGTCGCCGTGACGGCGGACACGCCGGCCGCCGTGGCCAGCCGGCGACGGACGTCGTCGAGCTGGGACACGAACTCGTCGTGCCGGCGCGCCAGGGGCCCCACGAGCGCCTCACCCGGACCGGTGTCCACGGAGTCGAGCCGGTGGGCGGCCGTAAGCGACAGGGCGGACAGACGCCGCAGCGACTCCACCCGTTCGGGCCCGGCGCCGTGGGGCTGGTCCAGGACGTCGTGGACCTGGCCCAGGAATTCGGCACCGACGTCGGAGACCTGTTCGGCCGCCGAGCTGAGCGACCGCGCCGACCGGAGCTGACGGCCGAGGACCGGCAGCCAGGTCGCCGGCGCCATCAGCGGTCCCGTGAGTTCGTCGTGGGCCGCCCCGAACTCGGCCGCCGCACCGTGCAGGGTCGCCACGGTCGACGAGGCCGTCAACGTGGTCGGGTCCGAGGACTGACGCACCGACTGCAGGGCATCGAGGCCGCGCTGGTCGTGGTGGTAGGCGGACAGGACGCCGGCCCCGATGAACGCGCCCCACGCCAGGACGAGCACGACCACCCCGGCGCCGATCAGCCATCTCCTGCGTCGCCGTCGTCCGGGTTCGGTCACCGTGTCACTCTGCTCCTGGTGCGGGCGGCAGCGGGGGACCCCGGACGGCCGGGTGGCGACGGGCCTGCCGGCCGCCATGATCGTACCGGCGGGGTCGGCACCGACGGTGGCGCCCGGGAACGGGGGTCCCGTGCCGGTAGCATCGCCCCGTGTCGTTCTCGACCCTCCGCGTGGCCGTCGGGCGCGTCATCCTGGTGGCCGGCGTGCTCGTCCTGCTGTTCATCCCCTACCTGTTGTGGGGCACGGGGCTGATCACCGCCCGGGCCCAGGCCCAGCTGCGCCAGCAGTTCGCCGCCGCCCAGCTCCGGCATCACTCCGATGTCGGCCTGCGCTCGCGACCCCCGGTGTCGACCGCGCCGACGATCGCGCCGACCATCGCCGCGCCCGCCCCCGGCCAGCCCGTCGGCATCATCGCGATCCCGAAGATCGCCCTCCAGATGGTGGTGGTCGAGGGGACCGATGCCGAACAGCTGCGGTCGGGGCCCGGCCACTACCCCGGAACACCCCTACCCGGCGAGCAGGGCAACGTGGCCATCGCCGGCCACCGCACCACGTACCTCCACCCCTTCTACAACCTGAACGAGCTGGTGGCCGGCGACGACGTCAACATCCTCACGGTCCAGGGGTTGTTCGTCTACCAGGTGACCACCAGCCAGGCCGTCGACCCGACCGATGTCGCCGTCGTCGCCCCCACCCCGACCCCGATGCTCACCCTGACGACGTGCAACCCGCGCTACAGCGCCAGTCAGCGTCTCGTGGTCCAGGCGAAGCTGGTGAAGGACGTGCTGTCGGGCGCCACCGGTCCGACGACCCACTCCTCGACGACGACGCACGGGAGCACCACGGCGGCCGACGACGTGACGATCCACGGCAGCTGGCTGTGGGCCATCGTGTGGGGACTGGTGGTGGCGGCGCTGGCCGTGGCGGTGTGGGCGCTCGTCCTGCGGTGGAGGGGCGGACGCCGGGTCGCCGTGGCCGTCGGCGGGACCCTGGTCTGGCTCGCCGTGGTCTACCTGTTCTTCGGCGCCGTGGCACCGCTGCTACCCGCCAGCTTCTGACCGGCCCTCACCGACGGACGGCTACGGAGTGGCGTCCACGGACGGAACCCCGGGGCGCGCACGAACCCGCAGGAATTCCGGGAGTTCGACGCCGTGCGGTGTCGGATCAGGCGGCGGAGCGGCGGCGGCGGGTCAGCACGACACCGACGACGACGGCACCGGCGCCCACGGCGGCCAGCTCACCGATGTCGGCGCCCGTGAAGGGCAGCGACGAGGAGCCGTTGACCTGGGCCGTGGTGGTGGCGTGGCTCGCCCCGTCACCCGACGAGGGCTGCGGCGGCGTGACGAGCGTGCTGCTGACGGTCGGGGGCGTGCAGCCGGCGTAGCCGGTGGTGCAGGCGGCGCCGGCCACGGCCGGCACGGCGACCAGGGACGTGAGCGCCAGGCCTGCACTGAGGGTGATCCGCTTGGTCCAGCTCATGGTCTTCATGCTGCCCTCTCCTCCGGGGGAACCCCGGGCCCGGTACGGGCGGTGCGCCCGTGATCCACGAACTCCATTGTGCACGGTCAGGGTGCGGATCGCACGCCCGGTTCCCGCACTGCAACCGAAGCGACACGGTGTGTAGCGAAGCGAACGTGTTGCGTGGCCGAATCGGCCACCAGGGGGAGAATCCGCGCCTATGCAGGGACGATCTGACCGAAGGTGCTGCACAACCCGAAGGCCTCGATGGCCACGAACGCCGCCACGATGGCCACCACCACCGGCGTGCGCCAGCGGGGGCGGATACGGGTCATCGGCGTCGGCATGTACCAGGCCGGCAGCAGCCCGGGCGCGTCGTCCAGGTAGGTGGCGAGCGGCACGGCGTCCGCCGCGGGCGGACGTCCCGGCACGTCGGCCAGGGCCAGCGCGGTCAATTCGTCGTCGGTGAACCCGGGGGCGGTCGACTCGGCGTCGGTCGACCCGACATCGATCCGCCCGGCATCGATCCGCCCGGCATCGGTCGGCCGCGTGCTGGTGGGGTCGGTGGCCCGGCCCCGGTCGGCTCCGGCGTCGCTGCGGCTGCGGCCCATGCGTCCTCCGTCCCGCCGACCCCACCCGGGGCCGGTCACCCTCGTCACCACCGTACCGTCCGACGGCGCCGGACGGACCGGCACGCGCCCGGGCCGGGCGCCGGTCGACGGTCAGAGCAGGTGGACGCCGGACTCGAGGAGCACGATGGCCACCCCCACCAGGACGACCATGGAGACGTAGCCGATCCGCCGGGTCAACGGTCGCTCGGTCCCGCCGGCCGTCCCGATGCCGACGACGAGGAGGGCCCCCACGCCGACCACGTCGGCCAGCACGAAGGCCACGTGGATCGACCAGAGGCCCATCCCGGCCAGGACGAAGATGATGGTGGCCGGGATGGCGGCCGTGACGATCGACCACGAGTGGCGCAGCTCCCCCCACACGTCCGAGGGCCGCAGGTTGATGTGCCCCTGGGACCGCATGGAGACGAGGCGCGACAGCGTGTGGGCGAACCAGATGGCCACCGCACCCACGATGACCACCCCGGCGGTGGTCAGCTCCCCCGGGTTGGACTCGAACGTGAGGCCGGCGATGGCCACCAGCGTGGCGATCGTGCCGTAGACGTAGTCGGCCAGCCAGTGGACGGCGGCCGGATGGTCACCCGGCCGGGGCGCGGCCGGACCGGCCTCCGTCTCAGCCACGGCCGACCCCGGTCTCGCCCGCGGGGGCGATGCGCACCAGGGCGTTGTAGGTCACGACGGCGATCGCCAGGTGCATGGCCACGAGGACGAGCACCGCCCGGCCGGGCTCACCCTGCAGCCAGATGTACAGGTCGGGGACGAGCAGCACCACCGTCACGACCACCGCCGCCCGCACGAACACCCAGCGCGGTCGGGACGAGACCCGGGTCACCACCGGCCAGGCCACGCAGGCGATGACCACGCCGATGATCGTCAGTTTGGCGTAGTCCGCGAAGGCGAAGTGCACGAAGTGGGCCGTGCCGGGGAACACGGCCTTGCCCACGGCCACCAGCGCGGCGTCGGCGGCCAGGGACCCGACGACGGCCACCACCGAGGCCACGGCCCAGCGCGCCCACGACATCCGGGGGTCGGCGGGCACGAAGTCGATGTGGAACCGGTCGAGGAGCGGCTCGAGGGCGGTGCCGGCCACCGGGCTCGACCGACCGGCGGAGGAGGCGTGCTCGGGCATGGCCCACAGGATACGGGCGGGAACGCGGGCCCGGCGGCATCGGTCGTCGTCTCGCGTCGTTCGGGCGCGGGGTGGATCGACGACGTCGCCGCGGGCCGTCACACGCCGAGGTCGAGGCCGACGGCGCGGAAGGGCGCGCGGCTCGGGCGGAAACGCTCCTTGAAGCGCAGTGCCGGCTGCTCGACCAGGAACCACGACGCGGTGACCGCCACTGCGGTGATCCCGTACTCCAAGAGGTACGACTTGGCCTGGCTCGGATAGTGCTGGTGCTGGACCCACTGGAAGATCACGTAGTGGTACAGGTAGATGCCGTACGACACCCGGCCCACGCCCACCACGGGGGTCCAGGCGAACAGCCAGGACAGGACGCCGTCGTCACGCTGCCCCAGGTGGGCGATGAGTACCGCGGTGGCCGCACCCACGAGGGTGATCCCGCCGAACAGCGCGAACGTCCCCTGCATCCCCTGGGCCCGGTAGCTGGCGAACACGCAGACCGCGCCCAGCACCGCGAGGGCGCCCCAGCCGGCCGTGGACCGCTCCGCCCACGCCAGCCGGCCCGGCTCCCGCATCCACACGGACAGCAGCGCTCCGATGAGCAGGTCGTCGGCGACCGACGGGAGCCAGATGGCCAACCCGTGGCTCCCCAGTCCGAGTCCGGCCAGGACGGCGCGCAGGACCACGGCGAGGACGATGAGCTTCGGCAGCGCCCGGGCGAGCCGGTGCCGGCGCTCGAGCGACAGCATGGCGATGGGCCAGAAGAGGTAGAACTGCTCCTCGACGCCCAGTGACCAGGTGTGGGCCAGATAGCCGAACGGCTGACCGGCCGCCTGGAAGTAGTTGCCGACGTAGAACAACGACGCCGGGATGATGATCCACAGACTGGCCTCGAATCCGCTGCGGGCCGTGCCGTAGACGTCGGGCAGCAGCGCCACGAGGAGCAGCATGACCAGCAGGGGAGGCATGAGCCGGAGCAGGCGGCGCGCGTAGAAGCCACCGAGCCACACGCCGCCGTAGCGATCCTGTTCGGCGAGCAGCAGTCCGGTGATCAGGAATCCGGACAGGGTGAAGAAGATGTTCACGCCGCTCGCCCCACCTTCGGCGTGCGGCATCGAGTGGCAGAGGAGCACCAGCACGATGGCCAGCGCCCGGATCCCGTCGTACTGCCTACGGTGTTCCATCAACCCGCACCCGGGCCACGGTCACCGCACCCGGCGGTGGCCGTCCGACGCCGGCCCGCAACCGACCGTCGGCGGCCGGTCGGGGGCGACGTGACGGTCGTCGCGGCCAGGGACTCACCGCTCGTCGACATCGGCGATCACGCCCCTCAGCCCAGCGCCGCGCCCACGGCGTCGGGATCGGCCGGATCGTCGTCGTCACCGGCCTCCACGGTCACCGGTCCGTAGTAGGGCCCGGCTTCGGGCCGGTGTCGGCCAGCGCCCTGGGACGTCCCCCGCTGACGCGCCTCGTCCGCCCCGCCGACCACCGTCTCCTGCTCGAACCAGATCAGCTTCTTCTTGCGCGCCATGCCCCTGCTCCCTGTGGCCCCCGTCGGCCACGTCGGATCCGAGGACCATCCTGGCGGTCGGCAATTGCGCCACGGCGAGCGCGTCGGTTGCAGTTCGGTTGCGGACGCCCGGGCGGCGGCCGCGCCTCATTGGCGCAGGCCGGCAGTCTCCTGGACCCAGCGGGACGCCAGCTGGCGGGACACGCCCCAACTCCGCGCCACCTCGCCGATCGAACGGCCCTCCTCCACCTCGATGGCCACCAGGAGGAGGCGCGCCCGGTGACGGGCCGCCTCGAAGTGGCGGATGGCATCGGTGACCGCGGAGCGCCACGTGTCGGCCTGCACCTGAGGCAGGACACCGGTGATCTCGTGGTCCACGCGGACCTCGTCGAGCACCTTCCGGCACGTGGCCTCGTGGGCGTTCAGCTCGGTGCGGAGGACCGACGTGGCCCCGATCAGTTCCTCGATGCTCTCCGCGGCGGACCGCCTCAGGTGGGCCGTCGACTCCGGCATCGCCGACCCGCCGCGGCCGGACGAGGCCGCAGTGCCCTGGTCCACCCTCATCGGAAGGCCCCGCCGGGCCGGCACCTGTGCCGAGCGTCGTACATCGCCGCACCTCCCCACCACTCGGGGGCACCCGTCCGCCGGGCACCTGGTGCCACGGTATCCCCCGGGCCCACCCCACCACCGGACGAATCCGCACCACCGGTTTCACCCCCGGGGACGTCAGGTCAGGCGGGGCACCCGGGCCAGGATCTCGGCCACCACCTCGTAGGGCGACGTGCCCAGCCAGTCGGCGACCAGGGTGGCGGGCAGCTCCTCTGACCCCTGGCGCCCGATGAGCACGACCTCGTCCCCACGACGGACGCCCTCGATGTCGGTCACGTCCACGGAGATCTGGTCCATCGACACCCGGCCGGCCAACGGCGCCGGCCGGCCGCGCACGAGCACGTGCCGCCACGTGGCCGGGGCCCGACGCAGCCCGTCGGCGTACCCGACCGGCACGGTGGCCACCCGGCTCGGTCGGGCGGCGGTCCAGGTGTGGCCGTAGCCGACCGACTCCCCGGCGGCGAGATCGTGGACCTGGGCCACCTGGGACCTCCAGGCCAGCACCGGACGCAGGTCACCCACGGGCACCTCCGGACCGGGCGGCAGGCCGTAGACGGCGATGCCCGGCCGGACCAGGTCGTAGACCGCATCGGTCCGGCACAGCAGGCCCGCGCTGTTGGAGGCGTGCACCACCGCGGGCCGGTCGCCCGTCGCCTCGAGATCGGCCAGGACCGTACCGAAGGCGGCCACCTGCGCGTCGGTGGCCGCCCGGCCGGCCGACGACGGCTCGTCGGCACAGGCGAAGTGGGTGAACAGGCCGGCCACCTCGAGCCCGTCGACGCCGGCCAGCGCCCGGACGAATCCGGCGGCCCCGTCGGCGGCCACCCCCAGCCGGTGCATGCCGGTGTCGACCTTCACGTGGACGCGGACCGTGGCGTCGAGCGCCCGGGCGGCGTGCCCGAAGGCCCGGGCCGTGTCGAGGTCGAACACGGCCAGGGTGAGGTCGAGCCCCACCGCCTCCCGGGCCTGCCATCCCGGCGTGTACCCGAGGACCAGGATCGGCGCACGGATGCCGGCCGCCCGCAGGGTCCGGGCCTCGGGCACGCAGGCCACGCCGAGCCAGGTCGCCCCGCTGCGCAGTGCGGTGTGGGCCACCGGGACCGCACCGTGCCCGTAGGCATCGGCCTTGAGGACCACCATCACCTCGGCGCCGGCCGCCCGCGCCGCCAGGCGGCGGACGTTGTGGGACACCGCCGGAAGGTCGATCTCGAGCCAGGTGGGACGGTCGGGCTGGACGATCCGGAGCTGGCCCCAGGCGCGGTCCTGGCGGACCAGCAGCTCGGCGGCGTCGGTGTCGTCGGCCAGCAGCCGGGCCACCACCCGCTCCATGCGGGCCACCGCGCTCCCCTTCACCAGCGCCACCGCCCCGGGACCCAGGTGCCGGGCCGCCTCGGCGGCGGCGTCCTCGGTGGTGAAGGTGATGGCCACGCGGGTCTCCGGCAGTCCGGCCCGCACGGCGGCATCGGCGATCCAGGCGGCGTCGGTGCCCTGGGTCACCAGGACGTCCACCACCTGCGCGGCCCGGCGCCCGACCTCGCGGTGCAGCTCCTCGCTCGCCGGCCCCAGCTCCGCCATGCCGCCCAGCACGGCGATCCGGGGCGTTCCGGGCAGCGCGGCCAGCGTGTCGAGACCGGCCAGGACCGAGCGTGGCGCGGCGTTGTAGGTGTCGTCGAGCAGGAGACTCCCCCGGCTGCCCGGCAGGGGGCGCAACCGGCCCGGCACCGGCGCGGCCCGGCCGAGCGCGGCCAGCGCGTCCCCGTCCGGGATCCCGAAGTGTCCGGCCACGGCGAGTGCGGCCAGGGCGGCCGAGGCCGCATGGGCTCCGAGCAGGGGGACGGCGACGGGCAGGGAAGCCGAACCGTGACGGCAGGTGAACGACGTGCCGGCCGTCGTCACCACCGGGTCGTCGGCCCGGTAGTCGGCACCGGGCGCCCGACCGAAGGTGACGACCGGCGCCGGGCACCGCGCCGCCATGGCGGCCACCCTCGGGTCGTCGGCGTTCAGCACGGCGAGCCCGTCGGCGGGCAGGTGGCCGACGAGGGTGGACTTCTCCCGGGCCACGCCCTCGACGTCGCCGAGTGCCAGCAGGTGGGCGGCACCGACGGCCGTGACGACGGCCACCTCGGGCGGCGCCACCGCGCACATGGCGTCGATCTCCCCGAAGTGCCCCGTGGCCATCTCGACCACCGCCACCTGGTGCTCCGGGCGGAGGCCCCCGAGGGCCACGGCCAGCCCGAACCGACCGCTGAAATTGCCGGGCGTGCGGAAGACCGTGTAGCGGGTGGCCAGCACGTCGGCGACCAGCTCCTTGGTCCCGGTCTTGCCGACGGTGCCCGTCACCGCCACCACCCGGGGTCCCCACAGGCGGACCACATGGGCGCCGTAGCGCTCCATGGCGGCCACGGTGTCGTCCACGACCAGGGCGGGACAGTCGCCGGGCACCGTAGTGGGGTCGTCGACCAGCACCGCCCGGGCGCCGCCCGCCCACGCCGCGGCCACGTGGTCGTGGCCGTCGCCGCGCGGCGTGCGCACGGCGACGAAGAGGTCGCCCGGCTCGACGAGTCGGGAGTCGAAGCAGAACCGCTCGAACCGCGTACCGGGAGCCGGGCCGCGCCCCTCGAGTCCGGGGACGGCCGCCACCAGGTCGTCGAGGTGGATCACCGGGTCCGCTCCACCGACCTCAACCGGCCCGGGAGGCCCGGTCGGTGACCTGGCGTCGCGCGGCCCGCTCGATCCCGGCCTCGACGATGCGGTGCAGGACCGCCCACGGAGGCAGCGGATCGTCGTCCGCCAACCACTGCGAGTAGAAGACGGTGGCCTCGGTCAGGCCGCACAGTGAATTGATCTCGAGGAGGTACACCACGTCCTCCACCCGGTCCCAGAAGACGTCGAGGCGCGCGTAGCCCTCGATGTCGAAGGCCCGGGCCAGTTGCTCGACGCGGCGGCGCACGGACCCGGCGGCCTCCGGGCCGCAGAAGAGGTCGAGGGCCAGGTTGGTGCCGACCCCGCTCTGGAACTTCTGCTGGAGGGTGAGTTCCTCGGCCGCCACCGTGACGCTCGGCACGGCGGCCACCAGCCCGCGACCGGGCCGGTCCAGCACCGCGGCCGTCAGTTCCACGAACTGCTTGGCCGCGAACCAGGGGCGGAGGGACTCGAGGTTGAGGTCCCCCGTCGGGAGCTCGACCCCCGTCGGGTCGACGAAGGCCCGCTCGACCAGCCAGTGCTTGGGCGACGGCACGGGCATGGTGATCGACGGTGTCCGTCCCCGCAGGTCCGACCGGGCCTCGTCGGTGACGAACTCGGGCGACTCGGCCACGATCGCCGCGAAGAACCGCTGCATCACCTCGGGTCGCCGCAGCAGCTTCACCCCCGTGGAGCAGCCGTCGGTGGCCGGCTTGCAGACGAGCGCGCGGGCCGAGAGCTCGTCGCACAGTGTCGCGTAGCGGGTGGCCGCAGCACCGGGGCCGTCCAGCTCGTCCACCCAGGCGCCGAGCTCGAAGATGTCGACCTGGCGCTGGGCCGGTGCGCCGACCCCCGGCAGACCGAGCTCGCGCACCCGGGTCGCGGTGGCGGCCTTGTCGGCGGCCACGTCCGCCGCCCGCGGCCCGGAGCCGTTGTAGGGGGCCCCGAGCCGGTCGAGGGCCAGTTGCAGGCGACCGTCCTCACCCGGGCCGCCGTGCAGGGCCAGGAAGACGAGGTCCGCACCACGGGCCACGTCCTCCAGGGCGACGGTGTGCCCCATGCGCAGCGCGGCACCGGCGGCCCCCTCCGCCAGCCCGAGGTCGGCCCGCACGGCGGCGCCCACCGACTCGATGACGGCCCGACGCACCGGGTCACCGACCAGGGCCTGGATCTCCTCGACGTCGTGGTGCAGGACGTAGAACAGTCCGATCTCGGTGTAGCGGCTCTGGAGGTCCATCAGGAAGAAGCGGACGTCGCTACCGGTGGCCAGCAGCGACAGGCCCACGAAGCAGCCACTCTGGCGGCTGACCTGGCGCTCGCTGGTGGGACCGCCGAGGACCACGTGGATCCGGCGTGCCGCCCCGTCCGTCACCGTGGCGCCGGCGGCCGGTACCGGGGTCCCGCCGGTGGCCGCGCCGAGCAGTCCGAGGATCAGGTGGCGGTGGTCCATGCCGACCATGGCGGCCTGCTGGAAGACGAAACTCGAGAAGCCCATCCCGCCGATCCCGTTGACGTCGGTGACGACCACGGTGCCGTCGTCGGTCCGGAAGCCGTCGATGCGCGCCATGTGGCGGAGTCCCAGGATGCCGAAGGCGTCGGCGACGA